>JBEGTP010000052.1:0-2510 GCA_041179365.1 Pseudomonadota bacterium | reverse complement strand
CGATCAGTCTTTCCCAACCCAGCGGATCAGCGAGCGCATCGCCGCCGCCACCAATTGCGGCATTGTTCATGATGACAGACACTGGCCCCCATGCTTCGCGGACGGTCTGTGCGGCATTTTCCATTTCCGCGCGGTCCGCAACATTGACAGGCAGCGTCATCAGCCGGTCTTCCCCTAGCGCCAAACTGGTGCGGGCATCCACCAATGCGGCACCATCACGGTCGATCAGGCAAATGCGCATTCCGGCGGACATCAGTAGGCGTGCAGTGGCGAGACCGATGCCGTTCGCACCACCTGTAATCACTGCCACATGAGCGGGCGCGATAGCAGGGTGAGGAGAAGTTGTGTCTATCGCCATGATCGGACTCGCTTTGTCTTGCTGATTTGATCGGAGTATACTCATGGGTTTACAATAGGGCAAGCGCAGCATAGCGTCATCGCAACGCATTCAGGAATGGGAGTAAAATATGACAGATCGATTGGTGGCGGTCGTCACCGGCGGGGCCAGCGGCATTGGCAGGGCCATGGCGACAAAGGCCGCCGAACGCGGCATGGCCGTTGCAATCGCCGATGTTGAGGGGCAGCGTGCCAAAAGCGTTGCGTCCGAACTGGGGCGGGATGCTGACGTCAAAGGCTATGCATGTGACGTGACCGATCCTGCCAGCCTTGCTGATTTGGCGCAAAGCGTCTCTCGCGATTTCGGCGGGGTGAATTATCTGTTCAACAATGCCGGGGTTGCAGCGGGTAGCACCATCGAAGCGACGAGCCCGGCGGACGCGGCGTGGGTCATGTCAGTCAATTTCATGGGCGTCTTCCACGGTGTGCAGGCGTTTTTACCTTTGTTAAAGGAGGCCGTGGCCCGCAAACAATTGGCCCGCATCATCAACACTGGCTCTGAAAATTCGGTGGGATTGCCAGCGTTGGGGCCAACATCGGTTTACACGGCCAGCAAACATGCTGTGCTTGGCCTGTCCGACGCACTGCGGCGGGACCTAGAGGAAAGCGGCATTGCGGTCTCGATCCTGTGCCCCGGCCTTGTCCAGACCGATATATATGACAGCTATCGTAACCGCCCTGCTGATTTCGGGGGCGAAAAGCGCATCTCGAAAAGGCGTGCAGAGGTCGTCATTGGCATGATGCAAAAGGCTGGACAGTCTGCCCACATAACCGCGCAGCTCTGTTTTGACGGGATCGACAATGATGAGTTCATTATCACCGGAGACCCACGCATTCGCAGCTTCGCCATGCGCCGCCATTCTGAAGTGGAAGCGGCGTTGGACCGCACCGATGCGAGGCTGACGGCATTAGGCGAGAGCTACCCGCCTTATGATTGATAAGTTTTGGCTGCGACGGGGCTGTACCGGCGTTCGTGCCAGATTGTAAACCAGTGGGTTTACTTTTGATGGCGCACTTGGCACTCTGTGCTCCGCAACCAGGCGAATGACGCAGGGAGGGGTGATCCATGATAATGCTGTTAGTGAGGTTCGATATTGCCGAGGAAAACCGGGCGGCCTTTGAAGGCGTGATGTTCGATCTGGCTGCAGCGACGCTCTCTGGTGAGCCGGATACATTGCTGTATCAATTCGCGCGCGATGATGCCGAACCGGGCGTCTATCGGCTTGTCGAAATTTATCGCGATCAGGCCGCGCTCGACAATCATATGGCAACTGAATGGTTCAAAATCGCTGGAGGATTGTTGCGTCCACTATTGGGCGCGCGGCCGGAGATTGTCCGCCACACAGCGGTCAATGACAGTTTCGCGATGAAAGGACTAGCGCTTTGAACTATCAAAATTTAGGCCGTTCGGGCCTCAAAGTCTCACCGCTCTGCTTGGGCTGTATGAGCTTCGGCAGCGCCGATAAAGGCTGGCATAGTTGGGTGCTGGATGAAGAGCCGAGCCGCGCGATCATCCGCCAAGCAATCGAGGCGGGGATCAACTTCTTCGACACGGCAAACAGCTATGCTGGCGGTAGTTCCGAAGAGATAGTCGGTCGCGCGCTCAAAGATATGGCAAAGCGGGACGAAATTGCAATTGCCACCAAAGTGTTCGGCCCATGGGGCAAGGGGCCAAATCAGGGAGGCCTGTCGCGCAAAGCAATTTTTCAGGCGATTGATGACAGTTTGATGCGGCTCGGCATGGATTATGTCGATCTTTATCAGATCCACCGTTTTGACCCAACTACCCCAATTGAGGAAACACTTGAGGCGCTGCACGATGTCGTGAAGGCAGGCAAAGCGCGCTATATTGGCGCTTCATCGATGTATGCGTGGCAGTTTTCCAAGATGCTCTACACGGCGGACGCGCATGGCTGGACGCGCTTCATTTCGATGCAGAACCACGTCAACCTTATCAACCGTGAGGAAGAGCGGGAGATGATCCCGTTCTGCCTGGATCAGGGCATCGGTGTTATCCCGTGGAGCCCGCTGGCACGAGGACGGCTTACCCGCGACTGGGATGAGAGGACCGCGCGCTCTGAGAGCGATGGTTTTGGCAAGATGATCTACGCTAA
>JBEGTP010000051.1:0-2990 GCA_041179365.1 Pseudomonadota bacterium | reverse complement strand
ATGACCTGCGCGGTGGCCGCGCCCATGCCCATGCCGGCCCCGGTGACGACGGCGATTTTTCCATCGAGCCGATTTTTGGCACCAGTCATAATTTTGTCCTCATTGGATTAGGGTTCGCATTTGTGTTGCGCTAGCCAAATGGCTGGAAGGATAGCCGCGCAATTTTCCAAACCCCTTCCACTCGCCGGGCTTCCAAGCGATAGATTCCGCGCGTTGCGAAGGCATCGCCGCCTTTCGGCGTCCCATAGGCTTGAACATAGGCTTGGGCCGCTGCCGCATCGGCATCCATTGTCTGAAGCAGGAAATTGCTGAGATAGTGTTCGAGTTTAGCCATTGATGCGAACATTCCACCAATGGTTTCCTGAACTGCCACACGGCCTTCGACGAGCGGGCTGCCTAGCGCTGTGTTATCGAGCACTCCGTCCTCAGTGTAGAAACTTGCCGCGACACTCGCATCGCTGCGCCCGTCAATTGCTGCGCAATAAGCGGTAAACATGTCCTCTATCGCGATGCGGTCTTCAATCGGTGCCTTCATTGGGCGCGACCTTCGACATAATCGTTGAGCAGTTCGTGGAAGCGCTGCACGCGCTTTTCCTGATTGCTGAGCGTGCAGCCTTTGAACCCGCGTGAATTGAGACCAAGCTGCTGGCTGGTGCCAATGCTCAAATCCTGATCGGCGACATAGCCGACCGATTGTCCATCACCATAAACGCTATGCCGCGCCACGGCATCGTGACGAAATGGCACTGTACCAATCGGCGTTTCCACCTCTTTCATGCCCGCAACTGGCGGCATCAATATCCAGTGCTGGAACACGCATTTTTCCGGATCGGTCGGATGCGGTTCGGTGCGCAATATCTGGCATTGTTCGGGCGACATGGTCAGCGTGAGATTGGGAAACATGGTGCAGTGGAAATAATCAACGAGCTGCTGATCACTCATATCCTTGTAATTGGTGTAGCCGCGTTCTGGGCCGAGTTCGCGCTTTGCCTTGATAATTGCGGCGCGGACATCGCCTGTATGGCCTTTGTAATCGGCGGGATCCACGCCCCAGGCGCGGGCGATATCGTCAAGCGGGGCGGGGACTTCGCCCGAGACATGGTCCACTCGCGTCGTCGCCTGATGGCCCTTCATCCACATCGCATTATGGCCGCTATTATACATTTCGAACAATGTGTCAGGCAGGCCATCGTTGATAAAGGTGGACAGTTCGGGGTGGATCGTAGGCAGATGATAGCTCTCGTTGAAATTATCGCGGATGATCTTCCAGTTGAAATCACAATCCGCCGACAGGTTGAGCACGCGCACCCAGTTTTCCAGGCCGTAGCCCGCCAAGCGTTCGGGATAGGGATTGAGCCATTCGAGCAAGGGCTTTGCATTGTCATCCATGCACCACCAGACGAACGGCCCCCAGGTTTCGCAGCGCACTTGCGTCAGCTTCACCTTGCCGCACGGATTGCCGCCCTCGAAATCATCGGGGTCTTGGACATGGACAAGCGTGCCATCCGGATCAAACTGCCAGCCATGATAGCCGCAGGTGAGGCGCGGGACGCTGCCATTATCGCCCAGCACCAGACGGTTTCCGCGGTGCGGGCAGCTGTTGTAAAACGCCTTGATGCCGCCATCGGCCTGTTTGACCATGACGACCGATTCCTTGCCGAAATTATGGCGCACAAAATCGCCTTCTTCCTCGAGCTCCGCCGTCACCGCGCCCAGATGCCACACGTTGGGCCACAGATGTGCCTCTTCCTTTGCCATCCACTCTTTGGAGATATATCGGTCCGCAGTGATGGTATCGCCGCGCACTGGTTGATCGAAACCGGCGGCATACCGCGATGGGGGCGAAATTGCGTTCATTCTATCCTCTCATACCGGCCAGTTTCTGACCTCACTAAAATCTGCGCCGCGCCTTCCGCCCCGGTTGGTGGTTGGGTTGAGTGCATAAAAGCCATGGTCAGCGGGATCATCCTTGACCCAGTCGGTAATGAGCAAACGCTTGGTGATCCGCCACTCGCCATTGTTACAGGCATATTCGTCAATATAGCGACCCGAGATGAACAGGTCACCGGGTTTGCCATCTTCCCTGCGCGTTCCGTGCCACGCTTGAAAATAACATTCGCCGCTCGCGGTATCGCCGTTCATTTCGATCCGGATTTGCCCGAGCATGTGGTGCGTCGCCTCCATGCCCGCGAGCATATCCTGCCCGAAGGTGATGAATTCATCGACCGGCCCTGCCATCAATCCGCAATCGACATGAGCGCCATCATGAAAGGCGCTGCGCTGTAGCACAGGATCAAGCCGGTCCAGCCCGCGCATATAGCGGTGCACAGCGTCCGTGATGTCACGCCGTGCCGCCAGATCGCGGGCCTCTGCTTCCAGATCAAATGCCATTTTTGCTGCTTCTCCATTCTCGATCAGAACGGTGATTGCAAAGGCAGTGCAGGGGATAAACTGGTCAAAAGGACAATGCCGCGAAATTGATTGCATCCGGTTTCTCTCACATTGATCAGTTTCGCGGGTGTTTTTCAGCCGCCATTTTCGGCATCTCAGGAGAGACGAGATGACAGAAGCAATCCGCCACCCCCTCACCATGGATGGACGTGACCATGCGAACCTGCGCGGCGATCCGATCAACGGCGACCGCTATTACTCGCCCGAATTCGCGCAGAAGGAACGGGATCACCTGTGGACCCGCATCTGGCACGTTGCCGGTCGCACTGCCGAATTGCAGGAGGCGGGCGATTATGTCGTCCACAATTTCCTTAAAGAATCGGTGATTTGCATTCGACAAGACGATGGTTCGGTAAAGGCGTTTTACAACAGCTGTGGCCATCGCGGGATGCGGATGGTGCGCGAGGCTTCGTCGGCGGACAGCATTACCTGCCCCTATCATGGCTGGCGCTGGGGTAGGGATGGCGTGCTCCAATTCGCGCAGGACGCGCATGATTTTCCGCAAGGCAATCCGTGCGGCAATCGCAAGCTAAAGGAAT
>JBEGTP010000050.1:0-3725 GCA_041179365.1 Pseudomonadota bacterium | reverse complement strand
TACGGCTTGGCTCGAGTCTGATCCCGCCAATGGTGATGCCTATGACGCGGTAGTGCACGAAGACGCTGCCTTGTCAGACAGCCTATCAGACTCAGCGTTCCCCTCTGCGACTGCTGACAATGACAATGAGGCTGTGACCGCGCCTTGGTATCGGCGGCGCGGGTCCTTGGTCGGCCTTGCCGCCTGCGTGGCACTGGCTGCGCTGACGTCGCCGCTCTTGAGGCTTGGACGCACGCTTGAAACGATTGAAACGAAGCTGGGTGACGTGCGCGACATCGCGCTATCGGACGGATCGCACATTACGCTGAACGGAGGCACAACGCTGCTCCTTGATCGCCGTGAAGAACGCTTTGCCCAGTTGAAAGAAGGCGAGGCCGTTTTCTCCATTCGCCACGATGCGGCGCATCCTTTTGTGATCGAAACACGCACGGGTACACTGAAGGATTTAGGGACAGTCTTCAATGTACGACAGGATGGGGATAGCCTTGAAATTGTCGTAGGAGAGGGGGCCGTGCAGTATAATCCTGAATCGGGTGGATTGACCGTTGCAGCCGGTAACAAGCTGCAAGTCGGCAACCCTGATGCGGTGCCGCTTCTATCAATGGCCGATCCCGCAATGGTCGCGGGTTGGCGCCATAGGCAACTCAGCTATCATGATGTGCCGCTGAGCACGGTGGCTCTTGATCTTACGCGGATGCTTGGAACGCCTGTATTGGTCTCAAGCGAACTTGCCACGCGCCATTTCACCGGCCTCATCCGCGTAGAGCGGGACCAAAAACAATTGTTCCGCAGGCTCGAAGCCTTGCTTGGCGTGCACGCACAGCATAGTGCCAAAGGATGGCTGCTGACTTCTTGATCCTGTGAAGGCGCTTTTTGCACTGACAACGGCCGCAGCATTCACAGTAGCGGCACCCGCGTTCGCGGCTCCAAATTATCTGTTCACGATCCCTGCGCAGCACCTTGATGGCGCGTTGATTGCACTGGGAGAGCAGGCTCAAATTTCGATTGGCGGCATCGATCCTACACTGGCACGCGTTTGGAGCAATCCTGTTCGGGGTAGAATGAGCGTTCGGCAAGCGCTGACGATGATGCTGCGGAACACCGGGTTCACATTTGAACAAATTGATAGCCGCACGTACCGGATCGTGCGCGCAAAACAATTGGCTAAGCCTGCGGCTCCCAAGCGCGTGACACCAAAGCCACCTCAAGTGAAAAAGGGGCCAGAGCCGGCGCGGCCAATCTTTCCAACCGAGCAGCCTAAGCCGCCCGAGGCAGAGATCATCGTGACGGCCAGCAAGCAAGATCAAGAGCTTAACGGCTATCCTGGTACAGTGCATATCGAGAAAATTGACGGCATTGATCTGGGGAGAAATTTCGGGACGACGGCACTCCTCGCGCGCATTCCTGCCATCGCATCGACGAACCTAGGCCCTGGGCGAAACAAGCTTTTTGTGCGCGGTATTGCTGACAGCAGTTTTTCAGGACCAACCCAATCCACGGTTGGCCTGTATCTTGGCGAGCAACGCATCACATATAACGCGCCAGAGCCCGATCTGCGCCTTTATGATGTCGACCGTGTTGAAGTGATTGAGGGCCCTCAAGGCACACTCTACGGGGCGGGAACGCTTGGCGGCGTGGTCCGTATTATGCCCACACTGGCCGAGATGGGCGCCCTCCGCGGATCGATGAACGTGGGACGATCTTTAACACAGGGCGGCGCTGCTGGATTTGACCTTGCGGGCATGGTGAATATTCCGCTTGCGCAGGATCGCGCAGCACTGCGGGTGATTGGCTACCGAGAGGTCGAGGGCGGGTATATCGATAATGCAACCCTAGCGGCACGGAATACGAACCGTTCAAAGATTTGGGGCGCCCGCGCTAACCTGCGGCTCCGCGCGGGCGATGATTGGACGCTAAGCCTCAGCGCGGCCGCGCAAAATATCGATACGGCTGACGGGCAATATGCCGAAACGGATCAAGCACCAAAAACCCATGCGGCGCGCATCGCTCAGCCGCATGACAATGACTTTAAGGCCATCAATCTTGATGTGGTAAAGGCGTGGGGCTCGCTCAAACTCGTGTCGAGCACAGGCTATGTTCGTCATGAATTATCTGAAACATTTGACGCAACGGGTGCTTTTGGTCAGCCCGGCACGCTTGCCTACACCGGTCGAAACGACATCCGCCTTTTCGCGCATGAAACGCGCCTGTCTCGCCGCACAGCGGACGGGGGAACATGGGTTGCTGGAGTGAGCCTATTGCGCAACGTCGATCAGATTAACAGGTCACTCGGCCCGCCCGGCGCGCCGACCGCGCTTGTCGCACTCCGCAATTCAAAATCCGAAATCGCGGTGTTTGGAGAGGCAACGCGGCGGGTCGCGCCCCAATGGTTCGCCACATTAGGGGGGCGGATGATCTATGCGTCAACGATAGGCGAGCTTTCGACTTCCAGTCGCGCAGAATTTGAACCGCGCCGCGCGCAATTGCGGGTTTTGCCGACAGTGGCCCTCTCTTGGAGGCCCAACAGCAAAACGATCGGTTTTTTGCGGTATCAAAGCGGCTTTCGCAGCGGCGGCATTGAAATTAGCGGCAGCGGCCTGAATACCGCTGATCGATTTGAGTCCGATACCATCCAGACACTTGAAATGGGTCTGCGTATAGGGGGCAGTGGTGAAGGCAATGGCGCACGGCTGTCTGGAGGCGTTACAGGGTTTGCATCGCGCTGGTCGCATATTCAGGCCGATCTAATCAACACGGCCGGATTACCCTATACGGCGAACATCGGGCGCGGCACACTCTACGGTCTAGAAGCGAATGGCCAATGGCGGGTAACGGATGGGCTCACGCTCGGCGGCGCGGTCATCCTCAATCACAGTGGCTTGACGAAACCCAGCGCTGGCTTTGACGATGCAGGCCAGCTCCCGCTGCCCAACATCGCTAAAGTAAGCGGCAGCGTGAACCTCGCTTGGGCACAGTCGCTTTCGGAAAGCGTGACGCTCAAGGTCGATGGATCGCTGCGCTATATCGGCGCATCACGCCTTGGCACTGCTCCGCCCCTGATCCTTGAGCACGGCGAAACGTTGCAAGCCGATCTATCCGTGGCGCTCGGCGCAGGGCCTTGGACGTTGACGCTAGAAGCGACCAACCTCTTGGACGCAGCGGGCAATAGCTTTTCTTACGGAAACCCCTTTACGGTCGCGCAGGGCAAGCAAACAACACCACTAAGGCCCCGCAGCTTCAGGCTGAGCGCGCGGGTCGCGTTTTAGTGCCGCGCATGGTTTGGGGCGTTTTTGAAGGCCGCAAAACGCGAGAGCGCCGCTGTACCGCTAACCTGCACAGATTCTGCACAGTGGAGCATGGCAATGGCCTTTATCACCGAAAAGGCGCAACTCAAATCTGGCTTGATCATTTTCAGGCGTGGCGTTGTGGCACACCACAACTTCTATTGCCGCATCATGCTCCCGAAGGGCGATCGCTACAAGACCGTTACGCCAGGGACGGCGGACAGGCAGTCAGCGCATGACCAAGCCTTCGGCTGCCAGCGGTAAAGGGGAAGGATCGCAACGGAGAGGGGCGGTCCACGCATTCCCCGCCTGCGCGTCTGTAGTAGCGCAGTGCGTGGAGCCAAGAGATCCTGACCCTAAAGCTTACAGGAGAAACTCTCTGCCCTGTTGATATCACCCTTGCCCGAATAGCGCGCAACCTTTGGGTAGGGACAAAGGGGG
>JBEGTP010000049.1:0-17317 GCA_041179365.1 Pseudomonadota bacterium | reverse complement strand
GCGACCGTTCGCGACAAAAAGTCCATGCCCGGACTTGAGCGTCTTCGCGCACAAACCATCGCCGAAGGACGTTCGGTTCAAACGATGTACATTGGCTCCTATGACGACGAAGGTCCAGTTTTAACCCGGCTGCACGATGAGTATATGCCGCAACATGGCCTTCATTTTAATGGCAAGCACCATGAAATTTATATTGGCGACCCCCGCAAAACGGCTTCTGAGAAATTGAAAACCATCTTGCGCCAGCCAGTAAAATAGGCGTCTAAAACACCGAAGCAAAATAATTGGCGAGCAACCCTTCATTCCTCGCCTCAAATGGATTGACGATCCTTAGTCCGTCCACCGCCAGCCCATCCTGCATATCCTCGCTGAGCAGCAGCGTCGCCCCAGCGCGGGTGGATATTGCGATGATCAGTGCGTCGAAATACTGGAGGTCAAAACGTTCTGATAGCCGGCTGGCGTGAAGGTAGTCCTCCATCTGCGGCGGCGCGCAACTAAACGCCGCTGTCCAAATCTCAACTTCAGTCAGCAGGATGTCTAGTTTGGCAAAATTCTTCTTCCGGCGCACATTGAACAATTCTCCAATGACAGGCAGTGCTATGATCGCTCCCGTCATTCCCAGCCGGTCGAACAAATCAAGTATAGCAATGTGCCGATCAATTTCATTTTTGGCACTTGCCGCATAGACAAGAATATTCGTGTCGAGAGCGATCATCGCCCAGTCCGTTCCTCATAGGTAAACGGCCCCTTCAAGCCAGGAACGCCTTTACGCATGCTGGCCATCATGGCCTCCCACTTCGCCCGGAATTCAGGATCTTCCATGCGGTTCGCTCGCTTGGGGCGGATTTCCGCTATCACTTTGCCATTTTTGGTGATCTCCAAACTCTCCCCTGCTTCCACCTTGGCAAAGGCAGCGGACGTATTGGCGTTAAATTCCCGGATTGACATCACGCCCATGGCGCTCACTCCAATTGTTGCAACTGTTGCAACATATCGTATAGCCTGTTCATGATCAAGCAGCCGCACTATCAATGACCGTCTGGCTTCCCGCAACTCTCCTTGCTGGCTTACTACAGGCGTGGCGCACGGCCGTTCAGCAGCGGGTGCGGGCGGAGCTGAGTGTCAACGCGGCGGGGCTGGTGCGGTATCTTTACGGTTTTCCCGTCGCGGCCTTGTTGCTTTCATTTTACATCGGGTGGCAAGGCAAGGCTCTGCCTGCGCTCGGGCAAAGCCTCTTGCCCTATGCAGCCCTTGGCGGCTTTGTGCAGGTCATCGGCACGACGCTCCTTATCCTCGCTTTTGGCTACCGCACCTATGTCGTGGGGACGGCCTATGCGAAGACCGAGGCGGTGCAGGGGGCGGTATTGGCGATGCTCTTGCTAGGAGAGATGCTCTCACCGTTAACATGGCTAGGCATCGCGATCGGCGTGACCGGTGTTGTCATTCTCTCAACCGGCGGGAAGCACTTGCGGTTTGCTGATCTGACTCAGCCTGTAGCACTCTGCGGTTTGGGTGCAGGCCTATGCTTTGCGCTCACATCCATCTTTGTGAAGCGCGCGACCTTTGCCGTGGGGACAGAGGATAAGGTGTTGGCCGCGCTCATCGTACTTGTCGCCGTTCTGTTCCTCCAGCTTATCATGCAAGGAAGCTATGTGCTGCTGCGTGAGCGCGATCAAATACCCAAAGTTTTTAGGACATGGCGTGTTTCGGGGCAGGTTGGCTTGCTTGCTGCGCTCGGCTCGGCATGCTGGTTTACCGGCTTTGCCACAGCGCCTGTCGCGCTTGTCCGCGCTGTCGGGCAGGTTGAGGTGATCTTCACGCTGGGTTTTGGGCGCTTTTACCTCAAAGAGCCCCTAAAGCCGAGCGAACTCGCGGGGCTCCTCCTGGTCGGCGCAGGCGTGGTGGTTGCGCTTTTGGGTGCTTGAAAGCAAGGCCGCTCCGTGCCAGACTTAAGCAACGTACAAGAGGGGATTTTAAATCGTGAATATGAAACGCATATTTAGGGCTTTGGCCCTCGCCGCGCTCATCGCAGGGCCATCAGCGCCCAGCGGCGCGGCTTCGCGCTTTGGCGAGCCCGCGCTCTCAAAGGACGCGCTCGAAAAGGCGATTGCAAAAGCCGAAGCGTTTCCGCTCGGTTCGCCCGACAATCCGGTTCGCGTCGAAATGCCGATGGGCCAGCGCGCGTATCTGGATCGCCTCCGCTGTGCCGATGGCCATGCGCCAGGCTATGAGCGATCGGGCAATGTAGGCCCGGGTGTTTATGAGACCATCGTCGATAATTATGTCGTTGATTGCGGTGCGTCAGCGCCGGGCATCGTCAATATCCAGATGGATATGTATCATCCGGGCCATATCGAAAATCGCCCCGTCGCCGGGTTTACAATTGCGCCTTAACAGACGCTAATCCGAAAACACCTTTGGTGCGGCTGAGATGATTTTCGCCCCCGTAGGGCTAATCTGCTGCACTTCTAGCGCGCGCTCGGCAATGCCATTGGGCGAAAAACGCAGCGCGCCATCGATGCCAGCGAAGCCGCCGCGATCTTCAAGAAGTTGCAGCGGAAAGCTTGTGCCCATTTTCCAATTCACTGAGACTTTGGTGACGAGCAAGATCGCGTCATAGCCCAAACTCGCGAGCCGGAATGGCGCTTTGCCGAAGCGCGTGCGGTATTTTGTCGAGAGTTGAGAAAACACGCCATCAGAAACGCTGGCAAACCAAGCCCCGTGCATAAGGGGCACGCGCGGCAAGCTTGCGTCAGTATTCCACAATTCGGTCCCTAGGATTTGAGCATTTGGATTGCCATTCCGGCGCAAGAGCGGAACGGCTTGCAAAGCGACGCGGCCATTGTCTGCGATCAGGATCGCATCGGCCGGTCCCGCCCGGTTGATGCGGGCCACCGCGCCAATGATACCGCCACTGTTGCGATCATAGCTTTGGGTGGCGATCATCGTTCCGCCACTGGCTTCGACCGCCGTTTCAAAGGCAGCAAGCGCGCGCTCGCCATAAGCGCCGACGGGTGCCATTGCGGAGAAGCGTCGCTTGCCCTGCGTCCGGGCAAAGGCGACAATGCGTGCCATCGATTGGGCTGGCGTAAAGCCCATGATATAGGTGCCATTGCCAGCAACTGAGGCGTCGTTGGAAAACGAAAGAAGCGGTACCTTGGCTTGTTTGCCGATGGCTGAGACAAGTTTTACATCTTCGCCCAAAAGCGGCCCGAGGATGAGTTTGTTACCATCGGCAATGGCCTTTGTGGCGGCTGCAACGACGCCACCGGTCGTATCATAGACGGTCAGACGTATCTTCTGGCCGCCCGTATCGAGCACGGCCATGTTTGCGGCGTTGGCAATCGATTCGCCCACACCCGCTGTCGGGCCCGTCATTGGCACAAGCAACGCGACGCGGTGACGCTGGCCGTCGCTTGGTAGGCCGGGTGGCAGGGGCTTATCTTCAGGCGGCACATCAACCGATTTGGGCGGCCCTTTAGGAATGACAGTACAGCCAGCCATGAGCAGCGCTCCGCCCATCATCACGCCGTGCAGAATGTTTCGGCGACCCACTATGTACGGCGCTACTTGCTTCATGGTCCCTGCCTCTGCCATCAATGCGAATCTCATGACGAATTCACTTCAACCCGGTTTGTACATCGTTGCCACCCCCATCGGCAATCTCGGTGATCTAAGTCCTCGCGCTGCCGCGATTTTGGGCGCAGCAGACGTGATTGCGGTCGAGGATAGCCGCGTGACGGCGAAGCTCTTGCGTCACGCTGGGATCAAACGGCCGATGCTGCCCTACCATGATCATAATGGCGATCAGATGCGGCCTCAGTTGCTCGACCGGATGGGCACGGGCATTGTCGCGCTTGTTTCGGACGCGGGAACGCCGCTCATTTCAGACCCGGGCTATAAGCTCGTGCGCGAAGCACGGGCAGCGGGCCATCTTGTGACGACGGTGCCCGGCCCGTGCGCCGCGATTGCCGCGCTCACGCTCGCAGGCCTGCCGACCGACCGCTTTTTGTTTGCGGGTTTTTTACCGCCAAAGGAAAAAGCACGCGCCGACGCCATTGCAGAAATAAAGACACTGCGGGCGACTTTGGTGTTCTATGAATCAGGGCCGCGGCTCGGGGCCTGTCTAACAGCACTGGCCCAAGGCCTTGGAGACCGTGACGCCGCTGTCGCGCGCGAAATATCCAAAGCTTATGAGGAATGCGTGACGGGAACGCTCACCAGCCTCGCCGCGCGCTACAGCGATGCCCCACCCAAAGGCGAAATCGTCATCATCGTGGCCCCCCCCGGCGCAGCAGAGCCTGCGTCTGCCGATCAAGCCGATGCCGCGCTCCTTGCTGCCTTTGCGCATTTGCCGTTGGGCCAAGCCGCGAGCGAGGTTGCCAAAGCGCTGAAGCTCGACCGCAAAGCGCTCTATGCCCGCGCGCTGGAGCTCAAAGGCCGGTGAAGCGACAAGACGCCGAAGCGCGCGGTCGTTGGGGCGAACGCCGCGCGGCTTGGTGGATGCGGCTCCACGGCTGGAAAATCCTCGATACGCGCGTGAAAGTGAAAGCAGGCGAAGTCGATCTCGTCGCGCGGCGCGGAAGTATCATCGCCTTTGTTGAGGTCAAAACCCGCGCGACACAAGCTGAGCTCGACATCGCGATTGATGCCTACCGCCTTCGCCGCGTCGCCAATGCCGTGAACGCCATTGCCCATAATTACGCCACCAAGGGGGAAGACATAAGGATCGATGTCATGCTCATCGCCCCCAAGGCCCGCCCTCGGTGGATCGAGAACGCTTGGCAGCCCTTCCTATGAACCGAATTTCGCATTAGAGCCCGCTTCATGACGTTACGCATTGCCTTTCAAATGGACCCGATGGAGAGCCTGAGCCTTGCTGGAGATTCCAGCTTTGCCTTGATGCTCTCTGCGCAGGCGCGCGGGCATCTCTGTTATCATTACGGGCCGGATGACCTGACATACCGCGACGGGCGGCTCTTGGCCAAAGCCCATCCTGTCACCGTCCAGCGCACCGCGGGCGATCATTATCGCTTCGGCGGGAGCCTCAGTCTTGATCTTGGGCGCGATATTGATGTCGTCTGGATGCGCCAGGATCCGCCCTTTGATCTGGGCTATATTACGGCCTCTCACTTGCTTGAAAGGATCGCGGGCGAGACTTTGGTCGTGAATGACCCCGTGAGTGTGCGTAACGCGCCTGAGAAAATGTTTGTGCTCGATTTTGCGCAGTTCATGCCGCCGACGATGATCACGCGCTCGCTTGATGAAGTGCGTGCGTTTCAGGCTGAGCACGGCGAGATCGTGATCAAACCGCTTCACGGCAATGCAGGATCAGCCGTGATGCACATCGGGGCGGACGGAAAAAATCTTGCCGCGCTGACCGAGCTTTTTGGTCAGGTTTGGCGCGAGCCGTTTATGGCGCAAGCGTTTTTGCGCGAAGTGAGCGGCGGCGATAAGCGTATCGTTTTGGTAGACGGTGTTGTCGCGGGCGCGATCAACCGCCTGCCGGGCAAGGGCGAAATCCGCTCGAACCTCGCGGCGGGTGGCCGGGCAGAGGTTACGACGTTGACCAAGGACGAGCTGGCCATTTGCGAAGCCTTGAGGCCAGAGCTTATTGCGCGCGGCCTCATTTTTGTGGGCATCGATGTGATCGGCGGCAAGTGGCTGACCGAGATCAATGTGACCTCACCGACCGGAATTGTTGCAATCGATGCTTTTAACGGAACCGATACGCCGGGCCTGATATGGGATGCGATTGTCGCGCGGCTTGCGGCGCGTGGATAATTTCCTGCCTGAATTGATTGCGGACTATCGTTACCTCGGCATCTTCCTTTTGATGTTCGTTGAATCGTTCATCCCGATCTTTCCAACCGAAATCGTCATTCCGCTTTCGGGCGTGTTTGCGGCTGAAGGAAAATTGAGCTTTGCTGGCGTTGTCGCGGCGGGCACGGGCGGATCGATGAGCGGCGCGACGCTCTGGTATATTTTTGCGCGCGCGCTCGGATATAAGCGCTTCCGCCATCTCGCGACGCGTTTTGGCTGGATCACTACACTGACCGCGCGTGAGGTCGATTGGCTCCACACAAAATTTGAGAGGTTTGGCGCGGCGCTCGCTTTTTTTGGTCGGTTCATCCCAGGCATTCGCAACTTGGTTTCCATTCCGGCGGGCCTTGTCGCCATTCCTTATTGGAAGTTTCTGCTCTTTTCGGTTGCCGGCGCGGGCCTTTCCAACACGCTGTTCGCGGCGGCGGGGTGGATGCTCCAAAGTCAGTATCACAAAGTTGAGAATTATGTCGGGCCGGTCACGACGCTGTTGATTGCCGGTCTTGTCCTTGTGTGGGTGGTGCGGATCGCCATTGGCTTCGTTCGGCGGCGCGCGGTAAGCGACGGGAGTGAGTTGCAGTGACTCTGAATCGTCATTTCAAAACAAGTTTAGATTGGCAAGGTGGTGCAGATTTAACGCGAGGCGCTCTAGCCCCGCCGCAAAATCTGCGTAAAATGGCCAATAGGTTTTTTAAGGCCCCTCTCAGCTTGATGGGGCGTCCTACAGCGGCTTTGGCTACCCGGACACCCAACCAATCCTATTTCGCAACGGAGCAGGCTTAGAGCGCTTCGGAGCGGTGCTTTGGTTCGTTGCTGAGACGCGCGACTGCTGCGCGGACTTCATGCTAAACTGCGCTCGCAGTGACGACGGTGAGGGTCAGCATCACCCCACGGCTTACGCCCGAGGATGCGCGTTACGGTAAACATCCAGCAGATAGGCGGTGTCGACGGCGGTATAGACTTGGGTTGACGACAGGCTGGCGTGGCCGAGCAATTCCTGCAAGCTTCGTAAATCGGCCCCGCGTGCGAGCAAATGCGTTGCAAAGCTGTGGCGCAGCGCGTGCGGCGTCGTGCGGTCTGACAGGCCAAGCCGCGTCCGCGCCGCTTGCACGGAGCGGCGGATGAGCGCTGGGTTCAGGGGACCGCCGCGGCTACCGCGAAACAGCGGCTCGGCTTTGGACGGCGGATAGGGGCAGAGCGCAACATAGGCTTCAACCGCCGCGCGCACCTGCGGGAGAATTGGCACCATCCGCGTCTTTTCCCGTTTGCCGGTGACGGCGATGGCCGCGTCCATCGGGAGGATCGCCCCCGTCAGGCCCATCGCCTCGCCGATCCGCAGTCCCGCGCCGTAGAGTAACAGCAAAACTGCCCAATCGCGCGCACTGATCCATGCGTCGCGGCCTTGCTCGGCAACATCTTCGGCGAGCGCAATGGCCTCATCGGGAGAGATCGGACGCGGCACACCAATTTTTACGCGCGGTCCCTTCAAACGCGGCACAGCTTCCGCGCCACCAGCGAAGCTCAGAAATGAGCGAAGCGCGGAAAGCTCGCGCGCAGCGCTGGCATTGCCAATCCCGTCCATCCGACGCCGTGCGAGAAAGGACCGAAGTGCGGTCGCATCGACCTGAGATAAATCAGCCGGTCCGCCTTGATGGCTTTGCAAGAAGGCCAGCAGCCGCGTACCCGTTGCAACATAGGCCCTGATGGTGTGCACGGATCGCCGCCTATCACGGCGCAGATGCTCGCCCCATGCGACAAGGACAGTCTCAGCGCTCAAAGGCGGCGTCTCGCCATGGGCATTAGAGGATCGTTTGCCCGGTCTTCGCCCAATCGGCGAGGAAACCCGCAATGCCCTTGTCGGTCAGCACATGGTTGAAGAGCGACTTGATGACGGCGGGCGGCGCGGTCATCACATCCGCCCCGATCTTTGCGCTTTCCAGCACATGGACAGCGTGCCGCACCGACGCGACGAGAATTTCCGTTCCAAAATCATAATTGTCATAGATCGTCCGAATATCTGCGATCAGATCCATCCCGTCAAAGCCGTTATCATCATGCCGCCCGACGAAAGGCGAGATAAAGCTTGCTCCGGCCTTAGCCGCGAGCAACGCTTGATTGGCCGAGAAACACAGTGTCACATTGACCATTGTGCCGTCGTTTGTAAGCGCTTTGCAGGTTTTGAGGCCATCGATCGTCAGCGGCACTTTGATGCAGACATTATCTGCAATTTTGCGCAAGACTTCGGCCTCTTTCATCATTGTGGGATGATCGAGTGCGATGACCTCTGCCGAAACCGGCCCATCAACCAGCGCGCAGATTTCCTTCGTCACGTCCATAAAATTACGGCCTGACTTTGCGATCAGCGACGGATTGGTCGTCACCCCGTCGAGCAGTCCAGTCGCAGCAAGCTCTGCAATGTCTTTGGTGTCGGCAGTATCAACGAAGAATTTCATAGGGAAACATCCTTGGGCTCAGCGAATCATTTGGCCTTCTTTGGCAAAGCGGAGGCCGCGTGCACAGGCCCGATGTACTGCCACACCGGCAAAGCTGTGTATGGATAGGTTTTCACAGGCTACCGGATATCATGCGAGGCGCGCCCCTGCCAAACCCAGAGGACGGGCGGAACGATCAATTCGGTGGCCAAGAGCAGGAGCACCGCAATCGACGGCATGCCAATGACGACAATTGAGATGAGCCGCGCGAGGCCGGCTAGGAAGAAGAAAGCAAGGACGATCCGCAAGATCGAGGCGTAGCGGCGAAGGTCTGTCCCGCACATCAAAAGCAGCACACCGTAAACGGTAAAGGCAGCGCCGTAGAAACGGTTCTGACTGTCCCGCGTGGCGTCAAACGCGATGGCTTGAGCCCCGAGCATCGTATCGGCGCTCAGCCCGAAAATGACATGTAAAAGCCCGGCAAGGATACTGCCGATTCCGAGCACACGCAGAGCGGTGATGAACATATCAGACGCGCTTGGCGAGGCCAAACACGCCGATCAGCAGCGGATTGTTGGTCTCGCCAGGATTGGCGCGGATCGCCGCTTCCTCACGGCCCATCGCGCGGTAAATCCCATCAGACGCCTTGCGGGTCACATCATCGCGCAGCGCTGCAAAATCAATCCCCGTGGCGAGGCGCAGGCCTTCGGTGACAATTTGCGAGTCAAAGAGACGCAGTCCATTGTCGATTCCCGGCACCATCGCGGTGAGGAGCGCTGGGCCCATTTTGTCTTTGAGAAACAGCGTTGCCGATTCGGGGCCGCCTTTCACCAAGTCTACGGCGTTTTCAATACCAATCGTCCGGACCGTTTCGGCGACCATTGGGGCTGCGATCTCTGCGCCCTTTTCCGCCGCGCGATTGACTTGCCGGGCGAGGCGAGACCGGAACGCGTCACTCCGCAAAATCGTCGCGATGATCCGCGTAGAATTGCCGCCGCCAAGCGCTTCGGGCAGATCAATCCGCGCGAGCTGATCATCGAAAAAACCGTTCTGTCGCAAAAGTTGCGCAAAGGCGCGCTGGGATGAAAGGCTCAGAAGCTCGCGAATGGCGTCGACAAGGCTAAACCCTGTACCTGCGCAGCCTGGTAGCGCGAGAAAGGGTGCGGCGGCTGCGGTTGCGATCAAGGCGCGGCGGCTGATGTGAATCGTCATCGTCATTCTCCTTTTGCGGCGTCTGCGAGCGGCGCGCCAACCGGCTGACCGTTCACAAAAACCTGACGCTTAGTCACTGTACGGATTTCAACTTTCGCTGCGCTGAACGCATTTGGCGGCGCTGGCTCGCCAAGAATATGGGCCTGCTCGTTAGACCAAGTCCAGTCATTAGCATTCGCAATTACAGTCTCTAAGGTCTCGACTTGCCAGCCGCACGTGGCGCAGGTTTGAAAAACATAAAAGGCCTCGTGCGATCCGGGTTTGAAATAAAGCGCACACTCTTGGACCGCGTCGCAAGCATTGCGCTTGGCGAGGAGGCGCTCGAGGGTTTCAGGCAGCGGCACTTTTGTGGGATGAATGACGAGCTTCGTCTCGATATTGTTTTGAGTATTGGCACCTTCGAGCCCGGTTTGAAGATCCCAGCGATCTTCATCCTTCGTTGCGAGTGCACCGGCTGCGCGTTTGCGGATGTCCTCTGTTTTGCCCGTGAGCGCCAGGGTTTTGAGCGCAGCCATGCCGGCTGGACCATAGTCAAAGCGGAGTGCTGACCAAGAGAAATGAAGGGGCGACACTTTGCCGCTCTCGAGCCTTGAAACTTGATCGCGCGTTGAAACGGCACTGAAACTGATGAGCGGCGTGGCCAGTAAGAAGGCAAGGCCACAAAGGCCGATGGCTAGCCGCACATTGGCAATGCGAGCGTGCGCGCTCCACCCCTTCCGCGCCCGGATGAGCGATACGAGATAGGCGAGGCCAATCGCACAGGCAGTCGCCGTGAAGATGAGGGCCCAGATGCGGTCTGGCGAGAGGCCGTATTGGTTGATCCGCACGCCAACCGACAAGGCAGCGATGAGGCCGAGCGGCAAAATCGTCACCGCCAAAATCATTGCTGCGTATCGGAGGATTGGCGACTTGGCCTCCGTTTCAGGCGCATCGGCCACTGCTGCATTGATGAGGATGAGCGCAAGCGCGGTTGTGGCGAGCAAGATCGGCGTGGTTGAGCGTGTCGCGTCCCATAGCGAGGACAGCCCGGTAAGCAGCGTTGCGACAAGGAAAACTGACAGGGCCACCGCGATGACGGGTGCGAGTACCGAAAACACCGTCCGCACGACTGTTTGCAGCGTCCCCAATATCTCCTCGCGGTCCCGCAGCACACCGGCCGCTGTCCCGAAGGCGCCGCCGACGAGCATAAATTCAAACCAGCTTTTGTTCATCAGCGCGGCAAGCGCATGAATGCCGATCAAATCAAACAAGGCACCAAGTAAAAATCCGATGAGGATCACCAGCCCTGCAAAGGCCCAACAGGCAAACCATAGGAGCATGTTCATCCACACACGGTTGTGGATGATGGGATAGGGGGCACCAAAGGGCGGCGCTTTGCGCGGCATGCCCATAAAAAGCCAAGACTGGAAGAGCGGTGCCGCAATCGCAACGGCAATGAACGCGCTCGCAACGCGCCAGCCGTCCAGTGCCTGCAAATTATCGGTGCCGCCGTTGAGGTAGAGCGTGAGGCCGACCACAAGTCCCGCGCTCAGTGCAAAGACCAAGGCGGGGATGATGCGCAACCGCTCGGTTACAAAAGCAAGCGCGATGCCGCCGGTCAACAATCCGCCGGCCAAGGCCAGCGCGCGCGTTTCAGTTTGGCTCCCGCCTTGGGTCAAAGCATGCACGATGAGCCCGATCGTCGCGCCGATGAGCGCAAGTGCCCAAGCGCGCTGTGGCCAGTCTGCATTGAGCGGCGTTTGCTGGTCGGTCATCGTCTCTCCTCTTCTGATCAAGAGCCTAGGGATATGATCGCCAATAACAAGGGTGATTGCATCGCTCCGCCGCTCGAGGCAAAGACAGGCTCTTCCACCATAAGGACCGCCCATTGGCCCGCAAATTTCTCTATCTTGTTGCTATCCTCATCATGATCGGCGTTGGCGTGCGGATAGCATGGGTGTTTTACAGCGCTGATTTGATCAAGTTCGCCAGCGTGCCGCGCGAAGCGTTTGTTGCACCCGCGCCGATTGCGCCCAATGCCTATGCAAACGCGGATCTCTGGATTGCTCGACCCGGCCTTGCCAATAGCCCAGCGGATTGGCTGCCAAAGGGCGCAGTCGCAGCGACAAAGCCGCGCAAGGCCGCGGTCTTTTTCATCCACCCGACGTCCTATCTTTTCGGAAAACGCTGGAACGCGCCGTTAGAGGATGCCGATAGTGCCGACCGTGCGGCTCTGTTTGTGCGTGGCCAAGCCAGTGTGTTTAACGCGGTGGGCGAAATCTGGGCCCCGCGTTACCGCCAAGCCACTTTTGGAGCCTTTCTTACCGATAAGCCTGAGGCAAAACAGGCGATTGATGCCGCTTATGCCGATGTCGCGCTCGCTTTTGATCAGTTTCTCATCGAAGCGGGGGACCGGCCAATCATCCTTGCTGGGCACAGCCAAGGCGCGCTCCACCTGTTGCGCCTCATCCATGACAAGGTCGCTGGAAAACCAGTTCAAGGGCATATCGTTGCGGCCTATATCATTGGCTGGCCAATTTCGGTTGAGGCTGACGTTCCAGCAATGGGTCTCTCCGCGTGTACGCGCGCGGATCAAAAGGGCTGTATTATTTCATACCAAAGCTTTGCCGAGCCAGCCGATTATGCCGATGTGATTGCGGCCTTTGAAGGCACCCAAGGCCTAAATGGCGAGCGCCGCACGGCCACTCATATTCTTTGTACCAACCCACTCACGGGCTTGATGGGTGGTGAAGCCCCCGCGTCTGCCAATCTCGGCATGCTCAAGAATGAGCCCGACTTCTCTGGCGGGGCGCTTATAGCGGGGCAAGTTCCGGCGCGGTGCGATGATCGCGGGATCCTCCTCATCGGAAAAGGGCCTGAGCTTGGCCCCTATGTGCTTCCAGGGAATAATTACCATGTCTTTGATTATAGCCTATTCTGGGCGAATCTGCGCGTTGACGCTGCACGCAGGATGGCGGGTAAGCGATGATCACAACAGCGGCGTCAGTTTTTCGCGAGGCGCTGCCTGAAGGCGGCCGCCTGCTCGCGCTCGACGTTGGCAGCAAGACGATTGGAACCGCACTCTGCGACGCGGGCTGGACATTCGCATCGCCTGCAGACCTTATTCGCCGCTCAAAATTCACAGCAGACAAAGGCGCGCTGCTTGCTGTTATCGCGGCGCAGGCTGCGAAGGGACTGGTCATCGGCTTGCCGCTCAACCTCGATGGCAGTGATAGTCCGCGCACGCAGTCAACTCGCGCCTTTGCCCGCAATGTGGATGACATTGGTCTGCCGATCCTGCTTTGGGATGAGCGCTGGTCCACCCAAGCGGTTGAGCGCGCGATGATCGCAGCCGATGTGTCCCGCGCCAAGCGTGCGGACCGCGTCGATAATGCTGCTGCTGCGTTCATTCTTCAAGGCGCAATCGATGCGCTGATGATGGGGTGAGCGGCTGACCGCCATAAAAAACACCGCGCGCCCAAGCGGGCTGGTTTGGCCGATGCAAAAAACACCAGCTTGCCGTGCGCGGGGCAAGCGGGCTAAAGCTCCGCTATGACTATTACGCCCACATCACTCGCGCTTATTGGTAATACGCCCTTGGTGCGCCTCGCGGGTCCATCAGAGGCAACCGGCTGTACTATTCTTGCGAAGTGCGAATATACAAACCCCGGCGCATCGGTGAAGGATCGTGCTGCGCTCTACATTATCGAAGATGCCGAGGCGCGCGGCATTCTTGAGCCTGGCGGGACGATCGTCGAGGGCACGGCAGGCAACACCGGCATCGGTCTAGCGATGGTCGCCAATGCCAAAGGGTATAAGACGATCATTGTCATGCCCGATACACAGAGCCGGGAAAAAATGGATACGCTGCGGGCGTTGGGCGCGACGCTTGTTCTCGTGCCTCCTGCGCCCTTCGCCAATCCGGGCCATTTCGTGCACACGTCGCGGCGGATCGCAGAAGAGACACCTGGCGCGATTTGGGCAAATCAATTTGACAATGTGGCCAACCGCAAGGCGCATATTTTGGGCACAGCCGAAGAGATTTGGGCGCAGACCGAAGGGAAAGTTGATGGTTTTACCTGCGCGGCAGGCACCGGCGGCACCATCGCAGGCGTCGGGCTCGGCCTTAAGGCCAAGCGCGATGATATTGTGATCGCACTCACCGATCCGCACGGTGCCGCCCTCTATAATTATTATGCGCATGGCGAACTCAAGGCCGAAGGCACTTCCGTAGCGGAAGGCATTGGCCAAGGGAGGATTACAGCCAATTTAGACGGCGCGCCTATCGACACGCAGTTTCGCATTTCTGATGAGGAAGGGCTGCACTGGGTCGGGCGGCTGCTCCGCGAAGAGGCGCTCTGCCTCGGCCTGTCGTCCGGCATCAATGTGGCAGGGGCGGTGGCACTGGCAAAGCAGATGGGGCCAGGAAAGACAATTGTGACCATCCTTTGCGATACCGGCTTTCGCTATCTGTCTTCGCTCTACAATCCAGACTGGCTGCGCAGTAAAGGACTTCCGGTTTTTGACTGGTTGTTGGAGGAAGCGCATGGTTGAGCTGTTCAAAGGCGTGTCGCTGAGGGAGGCTCAGAAGAATGAAGGCTGGCGCCGTATTCGGGTCGGTCTGGCCGGGCTTGCAGTGATCGTCACGATCCTTGCTATTTCGAGCGGCGTTCTCAATCGCGTTGGGGACCAAGCGAACTCAACGGCAGCAAAATCCAGCGTGGCAAGTGATAATGCGATTGCGCCGTCGGAGCCTATGGCCGGCCTCGGCGTGGCACCGGGCGCCGCCACCGAGCCCAAAAAGCCCTGATGCGCGCGGCAATTGCGTTGCTTGCACTGCTTGTGGGGGCCTGTTCAGCTGCACCCAAAGCGCCTGCTAAGCAAGATTGGCACCTTTTAACCGGCCTACCCTTATTCATGGGGGCGGGCGATGTTCAATCTGTTTTAAACGGTCAGGCGGGGCAAGCGCCCTTGCTCACGCACCTTTCGCAAGGGCGGAAAATGATCCCGATTGACACGTTGACCGCCACGCACTTGCGGACCGTCCATTATTTGCTCGCTGTACAGCCGCGCGTCATGCCGCCCGAAGACCTTGTCGCGTTTGACGCCTGGGTGCGCGGTGGCGGTCAAGCTGTCATTCTTGCCGACCCCGATCTCGTCTGGCCGACCGACTATGCGATGGGCGATCCGCGAACACCACCAGCATCGACTTTGCTCGATCCCCTTTTTGCCCATTGGGGCTTTAAGCTCTTAGGCATGCGTGGACAGCCGCGCGCAGTCTCGGCGATGCTTGGAGACTATCCTGCCACGCTGATGAATCCCGGCCATTGGGTAAGTCAGTCAAAAGAGTGTAACGTTGAGGACGGCGGGGTAACAATAGTCTGCACGCTCGGGAAAGGGCGGGTCATCTTGCTTGCTGACGCAGATATTGGCGATGCGCGCCTTTTGGTTGGTAACGTCGCTAAGAATTTGGCCGCGATAGACTCGCTCCTCACGCGACTCGAAAAGCCAGAACGCTGAAACAAGATTCTGTGCAAGTTCCAGCCATTGCGCTAGGCACTAGACTAATAAATGGCAGAACAAAGAATAAACAAATTGAAAATTGGCTTCAACTTTGTGCTGATTCTTCATCATTTCCCACGAAATCCCTAAAAATCCCGTCATAACCCTTGTTATCCCCAAATAGGCTTGTTATGCGCCGAAGATCGAAAAGGGCGGGGTTGTCCTGAGCGTTGAGAGGCAGACTGAGGCACCGTTCTAAGGGCGGTTCTTGGATCAGGAGAGCTTTGGCTGGTTGGGATTGAGGGTAAGCGTGAGCGACCGGCATTTATACAAGGGCCATGTGCTAAACGCGATTGACGCGAAGGGCCGGGTCGCGATTCCAGCATCTCTGCGGTCTGCCATCGAACGCAATGCCGAAGGTCGCCTTTTCACCATTGCGCTCCACGCCCAAGACCCTTGCCTTTCGGGCTATGACCGCGGCTGGTCAAACTTGTTGCATGATCGCCTCGAACGCGAAGA
This sequence comes from Pseudomonadota bacterium, assembly GCA_041179365.1. GTDB lineage: Bacteria > Pseudomonadota > Alphaproteobacteria > Sphingomonadales > Sphingomonadaceae > Aquisediminimonas. Next base: position 1,850 of record JBEGTP010000049.1, on the reverse strand, counting down.
AATCCGCGAGCGTGACGCAGGCCGCGCCTTTGATTTTCACAACACGAATCGCCGGGCATTCGGCACCACCGAGGAATTGCCGTATGATTCGAGCGGACGCTTTATTTTGCCCGCCTTCTACCGAAAGAAAGCACAATTAGACGATCTCGCGCTCTTCATCGGCGCTGGCAATACGTTCGAGATTTGGAATCCCCGCCTGCTTCTCGATACACCTGCCATCGACGATGCGACGAAAGAGGTCGCCGCCTTTTTGCTCGATGAAAGGGGTGCTGCATGACCCCGGCTGCCCCCCTGCATCAGCCTGTCCTCCTTGCAGAGGTGCTTTCAGCACTCGCGATCGTGCCGGGTGAAACGCATGTTGACGGCACCTACGGCGCTGGCGGCTATAGCCGCGCGATGAGCGCTGCTGGGGCGCAGGTTATTGCCCTTGACCGCGATCCGTCGGTGCTTGCAGCGGCGCTTCCGCAAGAAGGGATCACGCTCATCGAAGACCGGTTCTCAAACCTTGAGGCGCATGTATCGGATGTTGACGGCGTGGTGCTCGATATTGGCGTTTCATCGATGCAGCTTGATCAGGCAGAGCGCGGCTTTTCGTTTCAAGCGGATGGTCCGCTTGATATGCGGATGGAGCAACAGGGCGAAAGCGCTGCCGATTTTGTCAATACCGCGGACGAAGACGTGATTGCCGACGTGATCTATCGCTACGGTGATGAACCCAAGTCTCGCCGGATCGCTAGGGCCATCGTTGCTGGGCGTCCCATCGCGCGGACCGGCGAACTTGCGCGCATTGTCAGGCGTGCGGTGGGCTGGCGTGACGGCGATAAGAAAGATCCAGCAACGCGCGCCTTTCAAGCGATCCGCATCCATATTAACCGAGAGCTTGAAGAGCTCGAACAGGGGCTGATCGCCGCCGAACGCGTTTTGCGGCCAGGCGGCAGGCTCGCGGTCGTGACATTTCATAGCCTTGAGGACCGGATCGTGAAGCGCTTTTTGCGTGACCGAAGCGGCGCAGCGCCCTCGGGGTCACGGCATGCGCCGATGGTTGTTGGTCCGGGCGCTACGCCAAGTTTTGCGCAAGTCGGCAAAGCAGTGCGGGCCGGTGAAGCTGAACTAACACAGAACCCACGCGCGCGCTCGGCGACCTTGAGAACTGCGCTTCGAACGCCGCATCCCGCATGGTCACAGCCCGTTGGAGGTGCGCAATGATTACGCAACGTTTCCGCCCGGTCGCTTGGGTCGTCGGGGTCGCCTTCGCCGCAACCGCGCTTTACACCGTGTCGCTTCGTGTCGCCAATGAACGCGCTAAGCTTGATGATATTGACCAACAGATTGCCCAGACGAAAAGAGATATCCGGCTGCTTCAAACCGAGTTGGGGACCCGAGGCTCACTTCGCCAGCTGGAGCGCTGGAACGGCGAGGCCTTGTCACTTGTCGCGCCGCACGCCAGTCAATTTTTAAACAGCGAAGATGGCCTTGGTTCGATCAAAGGCTCCGAACTGGCCCACGCCCAATATCAATCTGCACCCGTGATGGTCACGGCTGATACGGCGGGCGCTGGTCAAAAGGCTGATACAAAAGCGGGCACAATGGCAAGCAACCCTGATGAGCAAGCGAGCACCGGCGTTTCAAAGGCGTCAGGCGTTGCCCTGCTTGAAGACGGGATTACGTCGGCAAATGAAGCGCGCCAGGCAAGCGATGGCGGCAAATCAACAAAGGGGAGTGTGGCGCGCCCGTGACCGCTCTTGTTGCCAGACCCCAAAGGACCCGCCACGCCGGTTTCAGGCAACGCACGCTCGCGTTAACGCAACAGCGCCTTATGATGCTGATGCTGCTTTTTCTGGCGGGTGCTG
>JBEGTP010000048.1:0-6052 GCA_041179365.1 Pseudomonadota bacterium | reverse complement strand
ATTCGGAATAGGGTCTCGCATGGAGCGTTCCGAGCATCCGCAAGAAGCGCTGGCGTTTTAAGAGGAGCTTGGGGGGAAAGCCAAAGCCCCGCTTGGCCAGTCGCGCCAGTCGCGATTGGGGGAGGCCCAATGTCGCTGTAATCTGCTCGACACTCGCACTCGCCGGATCGGACAGGACTTGAAAAAAGGCATCCACTTGCTGGTCAAAGGGACTGCGCACGCTCTGTTCCAGACGTTTGAGCAAAAAGGCGTCGGCAAGGGCTGCGCGCGCATCAAGATTTGGCGCGTCGAGCAAGTGCGCGGTCAATTCTGCGGCGTCCTCCGCGAGCAACGTCTCGAGCGGCAAGAGCTGATCGGCAAATTGCGCGGCATCTTTGCGCCACAAGCGGTTCCAGCCGGTTGGTAAGATGCCGATGCCAAAGGCCTGCCCTTGGCCCTCTACGCGTGTTGCTGTACTGGTCGGCCCGTGGATGATGGCGGCGCCGGGTTCGACCCGACCTTGTAACCGTGATTCAAATATCCAAGGGTTGTCGAGCGACATGCGGATATTCGCCCATTCAGGATGTAAGAGATCCTGCACCGGGCCGTCGGTGACTGTCATTTCATTATAGGTTGAAATATAGCGGCGGAGAGGCTCAGCTGGACTTCTGAAGTCTATCGTTACTGACGCCATTTCAAGTGCATAGGACCTGTAAACCCTTTGCCGCAAGCCTTAATGATGATCGCAAGAAAGCGCGTTCAAAACATCTTCCAGTCGCGCGGGGTCGCCCAGCGCAATGACGGTGCCGTCACTGGTAGCAGACAGGGGCTCTCCGGCCCAATCACACATCATGCCGCCCGCCGCTTCGACAAGGGGCACCAGCGCCGCATAGTCATGGAGTTTGAGCCCCGCCTCAACAACGATGTCGATATGACCGCTGGCGAGCAGCGCGTAATTGTAGCAGTCGCCGCCCCAGATCATCCGGCGGTGCGCGGTTTTGGCGGCGAGCTCCATAAAATGGACGGCCTGATGGTCATCAAAATGCTGTGGGCCGGTTGAGGCCAGCACGGCTTCGGCCAGACTGGCGCAGCGCCGTGTTTTGGTCGGCGCGCCGTTGAGGGTGGCGGGAATGCCGATCCCGCCGGACCAGCGCTCGCGCAGGATGGGTTGATCGATCACCCCGAGAATCGGCCAGCCATCTTGCAGCAGGCCAATGAGGGTGCCGAATGTCGCGCGGCCTGCGACGAAGCTGGACGTGCCATCAATCGGATCGATAACCCATTGGCGGCGCGCCGAGGGGCGTTCTGCACCAAATTCCTCGCCGATAATTCCGTCTTGTGGCCGTTCAAGCAGAAGGAGCGCGCGGATGGCTTTTTCGGCGGCGCGGTCAGCAAGCGTGACGGGCGACGCATCGGCCTTTGTTTCAAGTCCGTGCTCGGCGCGAAAATAGGGTCGAATCGCGTCTCCCGCAGCGTCAGCAAGGCGGGAGAGGAGGGCGAGATCATCGGCAGCTTTGAACATGACGGTCGCGCTATCCCAAGGCTGGCGCAGATGCCACCCAAAAAGAGGCGGTTATATTTGTTCGCTAAGAAAGCTGCGAACCTGCGGGCCAATGTCTTCGCGATCAAGCGCGAGGGCTATGTTTGCCATGATAAATCCTGCTTTGTCGCCGCAATCGAAGCGGCGACCGCCGAAATTATAGGCGTGGAAGGGCTGCGTGCCGATCATCTGTGCCATAGCATCGGTCAGCTGGATTTCATTGCCTGCGCCGCGCGATTGAGTTTCGAGAACGCGCATCACTTCGGGCTGGAGGATATAGCGGCCGGGGATCATGAGGTTTGATGGCGCGGTGCCGGGTGCTGGCTTTTCAACCAGTCCTGTGACTTCGATGAGAGGCCCCTCAACCTTGCCCGGCGTGATGACGCCGTATTTGTGCGTTTCGCTTGCGGGCACTTCATAGCCGCAAACCACATTCCCGCCGACTTCATTATAGGCATCAACCATCTGCTTCATACAGCCAGGCGCGCCGACCATCAGCTCATCAGGTAGAAAAACGGCAAAGGGCTCATCGCCGACGATATGGCGCGCGCACCAGATGGCGTGACCAAGCCCTATCGGGTCTTGCTGGCGAACATAGATGATCTCGCCCGGCTTGAACCGCGTACCCGCAATAGCATCCAGAGTTTTACCGCGATCGGTCATCGTCGTTTCAAGTTCGTAGGAAATGTCGAAATGATCTTCGAGGGCGGCTTTGCCGCGCCCCGTGACGAAGATCATCTGTTCGATCCCGGCTTCGCGTGCTTCATCGACGGCATATTGGATGAGCGGCTTATCAACGATGGGTAGCATTTCCTTGGGCATCGCTTTGGTCGCGGGCAAAAAGCGGGTGCCAAGACCTCCAACAGGAAAGACGGCTTTACGGACTTTTTTCATCGAAGGATTGCTTCCAGAACAAGGGAGAAGCCTTCCCTAGCAGGTGGCGCGCGCTTTGCAAAAATGCAGAGGCTCCGCATCTTTCTTGACAGGCGGAACAAAAAAGGAATTATAAGAACACATAAGGAACATTATGATCGATTCGCATTTCCGTCTTGCGCAGGTGAAGCGCCGCATTGAAGCCCTCGCGCGCCCCGCCCGTAGCCAAGGGGGTAGCGGCCTTTTTGCGCTCGGAGCTGAAGCCCTTGATGCGCGGCTCGGTGGCGGGCTTGCACGCGGGGCACTGCACGAGGTTATGGCGAAGGACGTTACAAGCGCGAGCGGCTTTGCGCTGATGCTTGCGCTGCGAGCCGGGGTGATAGGCAAGCCCCTGCTGTGGGTAGTGAATGACAAAAATGAGCGGCTGCACGGCGGCGTGTATGCGCCAGGGCTTGTCGATCTGGGGGCCAATCCAGACGATATTGTGATGGTCCACGCGCCTGATGAGCTTGCGGCACTGCGTGCGGCGGCCGATATTATGGCGTGCGGCGCTGTGGGGGCGGCCATCCTTGATATGGGAGAGGCGAAGAAGCTTGATCTGACAGCGAGCCGAAGATTGGCGCTGGCGGCTGAGAAATCGGGGGTGACGGGTTTTGTGTTGCGCCAAGCAGGTAGCAGCTTTGCCAGTGCAGCAAGCACGCGCTGGCAGGTCGCGGCGGCACCTTCCATCGCGCTCTCCGGCGCGGCCCCTGGGCAGACCGCGCTGCAGCTTGAGCTGCTTCGCCACCGCGGCGGGATTGCCCCTTTTGAAATGAAAGTGGAGTGGGATTGTGAAACGCGCTGTTTCTACGAACCGGACCTATCTGGCGCTGTTCTTCCCGTTTCTCGCGGCAGATCGTTGGACACGCGAGCACAGCGAGAGGGAGGGGCGCGCGCCGCCGCCTGATGCGCCGCTTATCTTCATTCATAAGCAGAAGAATGCGCGCCGCATTGCCGCGACGTCGCCTGAGGCGCTCGCTCTCGGGCTTGTTCCCGGACTTGCGCTGGCGGATGCCCGGGCTCGGGTTCCAACTGTCAACACACGCGACCATGATCCTGCGGGCGATGCGCGGCTCATCACGCAGATTGCCGATTGGTGTGATCGCTATACGCCGATGGTCGCGCTCGATCCGCAAGACGGGCTTATCCTTGATATAACAGGGTGCGGAGAGGCCGAAGGTTTGGCGGCAGATGCGGCGATGCAGCTGAAGAGCAGGGGGCTCTGCGTTTACCATGCGCTTGGGCAAACGCCAGACAGGGCGCGCGCACTGGCGCGTTTTCCGGCGCTCCCGGTTGCGGCGCTCGAAGCGCCCGAAGAGAGCATAACGGCGCTCCACCGCGCAGGGCTGACCAGCATCGCCGCGCTCGCAGCACGGCCTCGCGCGGTTCTTGCGGCGCGCTTTGGGGCTGCGATGACGACCAAGCTCGCGCGGGTTTTGGGCGAGGAGGATCCGCGCATCACGCCGCGCCGGGAGCCGCCGGCTCTGTTTGTGATACAGCGCTTTGCTGAGCCGATTGCCCGCACGCCTGACGTGCTCTCTACGCTTGAGGCGCTGGTTGCTCAGGCGGCTCTTCTGCTCGCAGCGCGCGGCGTGGGCGGCACAGCGTTTGAGGCCAGCCTGTACCGCAGCGACGGGGCGATCCACCGACTGGCCATCGCCACGGGCAGCCCAACGCGCGATCCGGCCCTTGTTCTGCGGCTCTTTCGCGAACGGATTGATGCCCTTGCCGATCCGCTTGATCCGGGCTTTGGCTATGATGCCATTCGCCTTGATGTGCCCCAGACCGGCGGGCTTACTCCCACTCAGTTTCAGCTGGAGGGTGGCGAACAGAGCGTGGTCAAAACCGGGGTGCTGATTGATCGCTTGGGGGTGCGTCTCGGTGCTGCGCGGATTAGACGATTTGGTGCAGGCGATAGCCATATTCCAGAGCAAGCCGCCTTTGCTTTTCCTGCCAATGCTCCGCCCTTACCGCTGCCATGGGCGCGGCCTGAGCCCGGAGAACCGCCGCTGCGTCCGCTGCACCTTTTTGATCCGCCGCACCGGATTGAGGTGATGGCTGAGGTGCCTGACGGGCCGCCGCGTCGGTTCCGCTGGCGGCGCACTGTGCATGATGTGTCGGGCTATGAAGGACCAGAGCGGATTGCGGCGGAATGGTGGAGACGGCGCAGTATGGCGGGCCTGACGCGCGATTATTTTCGCGTGGAAGACGTGCGCGGTCGCCGTTTTTGGGTGTTTCGGCATGGGCTTTACGGGGCCGAAAAGATGGCGCCTGATTGGTATCTGCACGGGGTTTTTGCCTGAGCCATGCCTGTTTATGCTGATCCTGTTGCGGCGACGAATTTCTCTTTCCTGCGCGGGGCTTCGCACCCTGGAGAGATGGTGGAAAGGGCGCTCGCGCTTGGGATGACGGGGCTTGGGATTGCCGATATAAATTCCGTTGCGGGCGTTGTACGGGCGTGGAGCGCGCTCAGGCAGGCGCGTGAGGAAGGGCGCGGGGCAGACTTTAAGCTGCTCACCGGCGCGCGGCTCGTTTTTGCTGATGGCACGCCCGATATCACGGCTTATCCAACCACGCGGCGCGGTTGGGGGGCGCTGATGCGTCTCTTATCACGCGGCAATTTGCGCGCTGAAAAGGGTCAGTGCACGCTGTTTTTTCAAGACCTGACGGACGAGTGTGATGATCTGGCACTGCTCGTTCTTCCGCTTGCGCTGGGGGAAAAAGGGCTCCTCCCTTTCCTCACCGTCTTGCGGAACCGGGCACCCAATCTCTGGCTTGCCGCGACCATGCACCGTGCGGGTCGTGATACGCGCCGCTTGGTCCAGCTCAAAGCGCTTGCTGCTGATGCCGGTATTCCCCTTATCGCTACCAATGATGCGCTTTATGCGGCTCCTGAAGCGCGCGCGCTGCATGATATTCTCACCTGTATCCGTGAAAGGACCAGCATCGCGAAAGCAGGCCGAAAGCTGGCTGCGAATGCAGAGCGACACCTCAAGCGCCCTGCCGAAATGGTGCGTCTCTTTGCTGATGCCCCGGAGGCAATATCTGAAACACAGCGGCTGTTTGACAGTGTGACCTTTGACCTTTCTCAGCTTTCTTACACCTATCCGCATGAGCCCGTGCCGGGAGGCTATACCCCTCAGGCGTGGCTTGAGGAACTTGTCGCCACCAAGGCTCGGGTTCTTTGGCCCGAAGGGGTCTCGGCCAAAATGCAGGCGCTGCTTGATGAGGAATTGCCGACGATCGCGCGGCTCAATTACGCGTCTTATTTTCTGACGGTGCATGATGTTGTTGCCTTTGCCCAAGAGCGCGGCATCTTGTGTCAGGGGCGTGGGTCGGCGGCGAACTCCGCCGTTTGTTTTGTGCTCGGGATCACGGCGGTTAATCCGGCCAAACACAATCTCCTTTTTTCGCGATTCATCTCCGAAGAGCGCAAAGAGCCGCCCGATATCGATGTCGATTTCGAGCATGAGCGACGTGAAGAGGTGATGCAATATGTCTACGCGCGCTACGGCCGCCACCGCGCCGGGATTGTCGCGACCGTCATCCGTTACCGCCCCCGCAGCGCCGTGCGCGAGGTTGGCAAGGCGCTGGGGCTGACCGAGGATGTCACCGCGCGGC
>JBEGTP010000047.1:0-3065 GCA_041179365.1 Pseudomonadota bacterium | reverse complement strand
GACAAAATGGTCACCATGGGGAACCGCCGCTCGACCGATATGGGGGCAGACGCCTTCATGTGGACGCGCTTGAACCAGCCTGTGTGCTCAAGCTGTGCAAGTCTCTCAGCATCGTGGAGGTCGCTCTTGTTTACGCGTGTTGGCAACACGCCATTGGCATGGCGAGCGCAGGTTCACTGAACCGGCACTTCGCGATCCTTCAGGCCACGATGAGGAAGGTCGATAGTGGCCCGGTCTGCAGAACCAGCTGCTCAAGACCGTTACAACGCCGCTCGAACCATTTAGCCGGCACATCTGGGTCGCTCGCAACGACATCGCGTCTTAATAAAGCTCCGTCGGAATCGACCACACAAATCTGCGTCGTCTTGTCACTCATATCCAATCCTGCGATAAATCATTATCGTTCACCCTCGTGCATTGAAGCGCTCATGGGACTTCGTAGTATCCAGGAGACGGGCTAAATCAATTTCGCGGCGCCCAGCATGGCGCCGTGCAGGCATCATCCTGTCGCGGCGGTCGGTGCAAAGGCGCGTCGCTGGGCGAGTCAGTTTTTGTTGGGGTGGCACTTTGTCGGGATCGACAAAAAATCGCCCCAGACTAAAGCCCGACAAAATGTTTAGGTCGAGGCAGCAATGAGTAGCTAAGTCATTGATTTATTGGTCGGGACGACAGGATTCGAACCTGCGACCCCCACACCCCCAGTGTGATGCGCTACCAGGCTGCGCTACGTCCCGACCGCCGGTTGCCCGGTGGGCGGGCCTTTACGCCGGGGTAGGGGGCTTGGCAAGCCTGCTCTCAATCGGACCCTACAAGTTGGCGCGGTCCATTGATTGAAAACGCCTTGATGCTGATGGCTTGAACGCTTGCCGCGCCAATAATCGTATTAAATGCGGCCATGGCGGGTGTGCTTAAATGCGCTTCCAGCGCGGCATCATCGCGCCAGCGTTCGTTGATGTGCAGGATATTTGGATCAGAGACATCGCGCGAGAAAATATAGGCCGCACAGCCGTCTTCGGCCTGAGTATAGGCCATCTGTGCGGCTAAGTCGTTCATAAGGCGATTGATTTCACCTGCGCCAAACGTGACAGCCCCCATGACGACCACCATTTCGGGGCCCGACTTTGGCTGCTCTGCGCTGTTGACGACAATGAGCTTTTGCGGGCTCTCGCTGTGTGAATAGCGGAAGATGGCTGCTTTTTGAATTTCAGCGACCCGCATCGCGCGGTTAAACTGGGCCATGTGATCACTCGCGGCATGCCCCGCCAGCGCTTCTTGCGTCGACCATCGTTCGTTGACCCAGACCAGGCCGGGCACCTTAAGATCCAGACTCAAGTGATAGCACTCGCACCCGTCCAACGCATTCGTCGCCGCCATTTGATCAAGCATCGGCTGACGCATTGGCGCGCCATCGTTGGGGCGAAGCTGCAAATAGCCCATTACAAAAATCATGACGGTCCTTCTCCTTATCCACAGGTGCAAGGCTTTTGTTGCACGGCCTGACTTGTTTTGATAGGCGGCGGGTCCAACATATTGGCCGAACGTCGCCAAAACCCATCAGACAAGAGAAACACCATGCTCGCAACCCCTGCTCCCCCTGTTTTGTTTGGCGTCTCCGCCGTCGGCGCTTCGGGCGGTTCGATGCTGCTTGTCGTTCAGTTCTTGCTGATCGGCGGGATCTTCTGGTTCTTCATGATCCGCCCACAACAGGCGCGGCTGAAGCAACACAAGGCGCAGATCGATGCGGTCAAAAAAGGCGACACCGTGGTGACGGCTGGCGGCATCCTCGGTAAAGTGACGAAGGTCGACGCCGAGCAGGTGGAAGTTGAGATCGCGTCGGGCGTGAAGGTCAAGGTCATCAAAGCAACGCTTACTGATGTGCAGGCCCTCGGCGCACCTAAACCGGCGAACGACTAAGCCATGCTAGATTTTCCTCGCTGGAAGACGTGGCTTGTCATTGTCTCGACGGCCTTTGGCCTGATCCTTGCAATCCCTTCGCTTATGACTGCCGCGCAGCGCGCTGCTGTATTGCCCGATTGGATTGCCAAAGTTCACATCAATCTCGGGCTTGATCTTTCAGGCGGAAGTCAGCTTTTGCTTGAAGCCGATGTTGCAGATGTCAAAAAGCAGCAGATCGACCAGATGGAGGACGTCGTGCGCGACGTTTTGCGCAAGGCAGAGCCGAAAATTGAAATCAGCGATATTGCAACAAGCGATGGCAAGCTTGCGTTTATGGTCCGCGATGCCAAGTTGCTCGATACGGCGGTTGATTTGCTCAACAAGCAAACAGCGGGTGTCGCGCTAACGGGTCAGAAAGACTGGACGATCCGGATCGAGGATTCAACGCGCATCGTTATGCAACCAACAGATGCTGGCACAACAGCGCGGATCGCTGAGCAAATTGATACCGCGCGCAATGTGGTAGCGAAGCGGATTGATCCAGACGGGACGAAGGAAGTCACCGTTGTAAAGCAGGGTGCCGACCGCATTCTTGTTCAAGTTCCGGGACTTCAAGACCCTGAGCAGCTCAAGCGACTGCTTGGCAAGACCGCGAAGTTAGAATTCAAAGCCGTTGATTTGACGGCTGACCCTGCTGAAGTTGCGCAGGGACATGCCCCGATTGGCAGCATTATCGTCCCCACGAGCGAAGGCGGAAAAATTGCTTTGAAGCGCAAGGCCGTCGTGAGTGGGGAAGACCTCAACTCCGCGCGGCAAGACTTTGATGAAAATGGCGCGGTGATCGTTTCGCTCAGCTTTAATTCTCAGGGCGGCAAGAAGTTTGGCCGCTGGACGGTCGATAACGTCGGTAAGCCTTTCGCCATCGTACTTGATGATATTGTTCTCCAATCACCCAACATCCGGGAGCCGATCTTAGGCGGCAACGCCCAAATTTCGGGTGGGTTTACGGTCGATTCCGCCAATGAGCTGGCGATTACACTGCGGTCGGGCAAATTGCCGGTCGCGCTCCGCGTGATGGATCAGCGATCCGTCGGCCCAGAGTTGGGGCAAGATTCAATTCGAAGCGGGGTTATCGCTGGGGTTGTGGCGACCATTGCGCTGATTTTCTT
>JBEGTP010000046.1:0-3768 GCA_041179365.1 Pseudomonadota bacterium | reverse complement strand
CGACGACAAGCTTGTGGCTTCATTGACCTTACAACTTAAGCACCAATCGGCGGTCATATAGAGGAAAACCGGCTTGCCTGCCGCTCTAAGCGACGCAAGCCGAACGGCTGAATAGGGTTCAACGCCTAGTTCTGTCGCGGCGGCGGCTTTTCGAGTGGGCATTGCACCAAGGTTCACGGCCAAAAGTAGCGCCGCGACGGCGGGAACGGCGACCGGCCAAAGACGCTTGCCCGCGTGCTGGCGCATCCCGTACCACCAGAGGCTACATCCCAAGAGCAGGGCAGCAATAAGCGCCAGCGCCATCGCATTGACGCCGCCTTGTCGACCCACGATCCAAGTCAGTCCAATCGCCGTTGCAAACATCGGCAGGCTCAAGATTTGACGCAGTTTTGCCATCCACGCACCCGGCTTTGGAAGCCATCTGCGCGCCGGTTTCCAGAAACCCAGCAACAGGAACGGCAGCGCAAGGCCGAGGCCGAGGCCAAGGAAAATCGCCATCGCAGCGAGCGGCGGCAGGAGCAACGCCGCGCCAAGCGCTCCCGCCATAAAGGGGCCTGTACAGGGTGTTGCAATAAATGCCGCAAGCGCGCCGGTGCTCAGCGCACCATAAAAGCCGGACTGCGCCGCGCCATTGAAGCTAAGCGACGGCACCTCAAATAGTCCGGCCATGTTTGTTGCAATCCCGGTGACAAGGAGGAGCATGAGCGTGACGACGCGCATGTCTTGCAGTTGAAAGGCCCATCCGAGGGCATGTCCGCCGCTCCGAAGGGCGAGCAAGGTCGCCCCGAGGGCAAGGATGACGCCAATCGCGCCGATGCTATAGCCAATCGCTTCAACCTTTGCCTCGCGGTCATTGCCGCCAGATCGCGCAAGGGCCATCGCTTTCAAGCTTAGGATTGGAAAAACGCACGGCATGAGGTTGAGCAATAAGCCTCCCAGCAAGGCAGCGCCGAAGGACCAAATTACACTTTGCGCTGCGAGCCTTGGCGCTGGTGCACCCGGCACCGCGCGCGAAGGCATCGCTACAAAGCTATAGCCCTTCGCCGCTTCACTTGCACGGTCGATGCGCAAAACAACGGGAAACGCGCCCGACAATTTCGCTTCTCCCGTCTTGATCGTCGCGACCAATCCACCCGCACTTGCCCTGAATTGCTGTACGGCGCTGTCTGAGAGGACAAGCTCCTTCACTCCAAAAACATGGGCCTGATCGCCATTTCCCAGCGAAACGCCAGGCATGAAAATTGTCGCTAATCCCTTCTCCACCGTGACCGTCGCGCCATTTGCACCGAGGCTTGGCAGCGCAGCTTCGGCGCGAGCAAAGAGACCGATGATGGCAGGGTCATCGGTACCCTCGCCAATCTTGATGGTCACGTCGAGGATCGCAGGATCAGGAACGCAACTCGCTTCGGAACAAACGAGGAGATCAAGCTTGACCCTCAGATGCACCGCCTGACCCGCTGGCAAGGCTGCAGGCAGGGTGATGTCCTGTAACAGGATCGTTTCACCTTCGTGGACGTTGCTAGCGAATCCGCCCAGAACGAGAAGCTTTGGCACAGGATGCTTGACTGGCCCTGCAACTGTGCCCTGCGGCAAGGTCCAGTCAAGGACCGGCGCATAGCCGGTTTCACCGGGATTGGACCAATATATATGCCACCCTTCCGCCGGATTGAGCACGAGCCCAAGCGCCAGCGGCTGGCCCGCTGCCGCCGTGCTCGACCGCGTGACCAAGCGCGCGTCATAGTGCTGGCCATGAAAATTTTGGGCCGCTTGCGTCGTTCCTATCAATCCCAACCAAGCGATGAGGAACAAAAACACTTTTTTCATTTTAGGGCGTCCGATTAAACAAAGGAAAACTCAGCGGATAATCCAGGCGGTGCAGCGTTCGTCGGCAACAAAGCGCTCTGCCCCACCCCCTTTCGCCATGGCCAAGGTCGAAAATATGCCTGCTTCCAAACATGTCGCTGCGGCCACCGTGACCGAACGCGGGGGATCTTTTACCGGCCAGCCGGTGCGCGGATCGAGAATGTGGCTGTAGCGCACCCCGTTTTTCATCAGGAATCGCTTGGCGTCGCCACTGGTCGTCAATGCACCGCCTTTGATCTCCACTACGGCTGGGCTGCGGGCATCCTCGCGCACCGTTTCCACCGCTATGCGCCAAGGAGAACCGTCGGCACGCGGCCCCGAAACGCGCAGGTCGCCTCCAAAATTGACAAGGGTTGGAACATTCGCCCGCGCAGCCATCAGCAAATGCGCGCGGTCTACAGCATATTCCTTTCCCAAACCGCCGAAGTCAATTTCCATGCCCGGCCGCAGAGTTACTGTCGCTTCGCCGAGCATGATCTTCGACCAGCCAACGAGCGGCAGGAGTTGCTTGACCTGCGCCGCCGTTGGTAAATTGTTTGATCCGTCAAATTTCCATATCCGCCGCAGGACGCCCGATGTGATGTCAAAGAGCCCGTCGCTTAATTCAAAGCAGCTTTGTGCATAATGCATGAGCGCCATTGTTTCGGCGTCAACTGTGACAGGATTGCCATTCGACCGGTTGATATGCGAAATCACGCTATCGGCGCGATACCGGCTGAATTTTGCCTCGATCCGGTGCGCTTCTGTTTCTGCAATGCCGCCAAGCGCCTTGAGAAGTGCCGGGTTCGCCCCGTCAATTTGCACATCACACGGAGACGCCATCGCGGCAAAGCGATAGATATTTTGAGAAGGCATTGCGTGCCTATTCATTGGCGACCGAAAGGAGTCTGGGCCTGTGAATTGGAGGGTGCACAGGCCCAGACATTTAGCATCAAAATTTGAACTTGATGCCAAAGAGCCCACTCATCGCGTGCGTGCCTGAATAAAGCGTTTGGTTGGCGATCCCCGCAGGCACCGTACCCAAGGCCCCAGACTTGCTTTGCCGATACGTTTCTACGTTTGCATAAAGCTCTAAGTGCGGCGTCAGTTCAACGCCGCCGCTAACACCGAACGTGATCGCATTGAAACGATCGAGCCGACTATCCGAACTTGCAAAGAGCGGCAGTGCTGCTGTGGACGGAAGATAATAGGCGAAGAAATCCGCCTTAGACTGATGGTAATAGCGCACCCTCGGCTCGATATAGGCTTTCGACATCAGCGGAACATGCTCCGCCAACTCGACCGTATAGGAGTTGATGCCCCAACTATCATGATAGTAGCGCGCAGAAAGGTCGGTCACAAATGAACCCGTTGCCAACTTCGCTGCACCGTAGACACTTTGGCGCGTTCGCTTGTCTGGTCGGCCTTCATAAACGTAACGCAAGGGCGCTCCGGTCGTCGGATCAAGAACTGAAAGAATCCGGTATGGATCAGAGTGATAACCTTTGCTGGATCCATAGCTGTAATTGAGTTGAACGACCAAATTTGGCGTCAGCACCTGGGTTATCCCTGCAACGGCGTTGATCACATTTTTGTTGCGCGAACGCGCCGCCGCCGGCGTTCCGCTCATGGGGCTCAAGGCAACAGGAATACCGTGAAATGGCTTGGACTGATCCTGTTCAAAATTGACGCCAAGCGAAAGCGTTGTCGACTTGTTGTTTAAATCCTGCGCGATGCCGACGCGCCCCGAGAGCGAGCGATAATCCTGCTCAACCGACCCATTAACGCCGATATTAAGCTTCGTGTTTGCCGCAACAGGTGTCGAATAGCCCAAATCTACGGCCACACGGCTATCGCGAAACGCTTGATCGACCGGCAGGGTGTTTGGTGCCGCCGTGTAGCGCCGTTCCTGCACGCCCGTCACAG
>JBEGTP010000045.1:0-8709 GCA_041179365.1 Pseudomonadota bacterium | reverse complement strand
ATCATCACCGGTGATGAAGAAGGGCCCGCAGTCTACGGCACGCTGGCCTTGATTGACCATTTGCGCGCGAAAGAGCTTGTCCCCGATCTCTGCCTCGTTGGCGAGCCGACTTCGGTCAACCGGCTGGGCGATACGGTAAAAATCGGGCGGCGCGGCTCGGTCAATATCTGGGTGACCATCCCCGGCACGCAGGGGCATGTCGCCTATCCAGACCTTGCCGATAACCCATTGCCAAAGCTTGTCCGCGTCTTGAGTATGATTGACGCGCTTTGCCTCGATGAAGGCACTGACTGGTTTCAGCCGTCAAACATCGAAATTACCGATATTGATGTTGGCAACCCGGCAACAAATGTCATTCCCAACGAAGCGCGGGCCCGCCTTTCCATCCGGTATAATGATCTCCACACCGGAGACGCGCTCGTTGCGATGATCCGCGACATCGTTATCGCTGAAGAGCCGAATGGCATTGTCAACGCGCGGATTTCAGGCGAGGCCTTTCTCACGCTGCCCGGAGCGCTGAGCACGCTTGTCTCGCATGCCATTGCGGCGGAAACGGGCCTCACACCAAAACTTTCGACAACGGGAGGCACATCTGATGCGCGCTTTCTCTCTCAAATTTGCCCGGTGGTGGAGTTTGGCTTGCCAAATGCAACGATGCATAAGCTCGATGAGGCCGTGGCGACGGAGGACCTTGCGCTCTTAACGCAGATTTATGCGCGGATTATTGCACGCGTTTCTGACGAAATGCCTCGCTAGGCGCGCGCCACTTCCAGAGGTCGGTTTGCGTCATCGGGTGCGCAATGCCATAGCCTTGCACAGCGTCGCAGCCCATCACTTCGAGAATCTCCATTTGATCGTGGGTCTCAACACCCTGCGCAACCACCTGTTTTCCGACGCCGTGGATGATCCCAATCAGACCCTGCACAATGACTCGGGCTTCTGCATCACTTCCCAAATCCTTCACAAGGGCTGGGTCTAGTTTGACGCGGTCAACTGGCAGTGTCTTAAGCTTCGAAAGATTTGAATTCCCGCTGCCAAAATTATCGATCGCGATGCTTGCGCCGTAAGCCCGCAACAAGCTCAGCTCTAATTGCATCACATCCGATAAATTCATGGCCAGGTGTTCGCTAATTTCAAACTCGCACTGGTGGAGCGGCATCGCCCCGCTGCCTGACATCGCGAGCAGCTTGGCGGCTAGGCCTGACCTGTTGAGTTCCCGCTTGCCCAAATTGATTGAGACACGCGGAGAAAATCCTTCCTTTTCCCAGCGCGCGGCGGTGCTAACAAGTTCGTCAAGCGCCCAGTCGCTCAACTCGAAAATCAAGCCGCTTTCTTCGACCTGCTTTAGAAACGACGCCGGAAGGCGAACGCCATCGGTCGGATGGTTCCAGCGCAGCAGCGACTCAGCGGCGACAACAGCCATCGTGCGGAGATCAACTTGAGGCTGGAAAACAAAACCAAATTCTCCGTGCTCAAGCGCCAATTTTAGATCTTGATCGAGGCGTTCTCGCTGCGCAAGTTCGGCGGCAAGGTCGTTAGTGTAGAAATGAGCGTGCCCTCGGCCCTCGGCCTTTGCCTTGTACATGGCAACGTCTGCTGCCCGCATAAGCGACGTTAGGGCCATCCCATGATTGGGCCGCATGGCGACACCGATTGAGGCCCCCATGTCAATGCGCTGACCCGCAATCATATAGGGCTCATTGAGGGCGTTGATCAGCATGTCTGCCACTGACTCTGCAAATTTCTTGTTCCGCACTTCGGGCAGAAAAAGCGTAAATTCGTCTCCCGCTAAGCGACCCGGAATCGGCCTCATCGCGCTCTTGCCCATTTGGGTGGAAACGAGGGCTACAACTTCCCGCAGGCGATTAGCGACCTTGATTAAAACCTGATCGCCCGCTGCATGGCCCAGTGTGTCATTGACGTTCTTGAAATGGTCGAGATCGATAAAGTAGAGCGCGGACCGTGTTTTGCCGTGAAGCTGCGACAGCGCCAATTCGGTTTCATTGCGAAAATGCACACGGTTCGGCAGCGCCGTTACCGCATCGAACAAGGCCATCGAATTGGCTTGGTCCATTGAACTTCTCACGTTGGCAAAGAAGTTATCGAGCGACACGGAAAGCTCGGGAAGGACTTTTGTGACCTCCGTCGGCATCGGCGCATCAAGATCACCACTGGCGGCATAGGCCAATCGAGAAACGGCAGCCGTCGCTGAACTTGCGATCTGCGCGGTCAATCGGCTTGCGGCACCCCAAGACAAAACACCAAGGGTCACCGCCATGACTAACGACAAGAGCCACGGGCTGGTCCGATTGGTCATTTCATGTGTCAGCCAAATTGACAAGACAAAGGCCACCGCGCTGATGGTCAGCGCGAAAGAAAACGCCTGTCTTTTCATAACCTTGCCGAGCATTGCGGTCTTTCGGTGGCGCTGATCGTGATGAGCAGCAGGATCGAAAGACCGGTCTTAACGCGGTAAAGTTAAATTTTCGTTTTACGTGAAGAATTCATACAATAACAATTGAAATTATCTTATTTGACTTGTCTCAGGATGATATAAAAGGCGCCAAGGCCGCCGTGCCGTGGGCTCGCATTACGGATCGCTGCGACCCGACCGGCATAGGATGAGGCCTTGATCCAATCGATGACGCTCGCCCGGATGACACCGCGACTGGTCGGTGGAAGGCGCGGATTATCGCGCGCCGGGCGCCCGGTGATCAGCAGAACGACGCGCGCTTGCCGGTGCAACGCGTGCGCCAGCCCTGCTTCAAGACGGCGGTGGGCGGTGCTTTGCGTTTCGCCGTGGAGGTCGATCGTCATATCAGTGTGGACCAGACCTTTGGCGAGCTTGCGCTCCCACGCGCCGTCAAGCGAATCCCCCATTGTTCGCGCCGGTGTTAAGGGCCGCTTTGGCGAGACTGGAGGCGCGGCCTTGAGCGGTTGAGCGCCCAGCTTGGCCAAAACCGTAACCGGCATCGCAAGTAATTTGCGGCCCTTAATCGGCTTTATTGTCGTTGCGACTTGGTGCCAAAGGCCCTGTTCTTCGGGCGATAATTTACGGCCTGTCATCCGCGCACAAACCCATGTCTAAGGCGTAATGAGCCGAGCGAGCGATCCAAGCGGGAGAAGCAAAAATGCCGATCCGTGCGCCGCCATGCCCCCGGCGAGGACGGCGGCATCGTCGCCACTGCCCCAAAACGTATCAAACCGATTGCTACCCTTAATCGCTCCGCCTGTATCCTGCGCGACCCAAAGTCCCGAAGGTTCGGCACGGTCCATTGAGAGGATCACAGGCGCGCCAAGCGGCACAAACATCGGGTCCGCCGCGACCGAGCCCTGCGCCGTAACCGGCACATTGAGCGCACCAACGGGCCCCGGTCCGGTCAACTCGCGAAAGAAGACCCAGCTGCGGTTCTCGCGCATGATCTTCTCGCCTTCTTGCGGGTTGGCTTTAAGCCATTCAACAATACCTTGCATCGTCGCCTTGCCGGGTGCGAGCAATCCGCGCTCCTTCATGAGCTTGCCAATGCCGGTGTAGTCGCGGCCATTTTGCCCGTCATAGGCGATGCGCATGACGCCGCCTTCGGGCAAGCGGAGTCGGCCAGAGCCCTGCACCTGGAGAAAGAAAAACGCGACTGGATCGGCAACCCACGCAATTTCGAGTCCGCGCCCCGCGAGCGCGCCCCCTTCAATCTCCGCCCGGTCGGCATAGGGCACAAAACGATTGCCCACGATTTTGCCGCGAATCTTTTTGCCCTTCAGCGTGTCCGAAAATTCACCCAAGTCAACGTCGACTAGCTCTGGCGGACGCCCATAAACTGGAGTGTTATATTTGTCGGAGCGAGTTCGCGCGCCTTCGATTTCCGGCTCATAATAGCCAGTGGCAAAGCTCTTGCCATCGCCGACCTGCACCACTTCAAAGTTTTGCTCAAAAAAGGCGCGCGCATCGCCTTCGCTCGTGGTTTTCGCAGCGGCGCACGCCGGAGCCCAGTCGCTCCCTTGCGCCAAACCCGATAAATCCTTGCGCTTCACAAGCGCCGCGCACGACGCGCGAAAAGAGAGCAAGCCGCGCCGTGCTGCTGCATCGCTAACCTTGAAACTGGAGAATGCGGGCCCTTGGCTTACCCCAAGCTTTAGCGCATTTTCCCCCATTACCGTCGCTACCGGATTGGCGGCGACGGGCGTTGCTATCTGACTCTTTGCGACGGGTGAAGCCATCGGCTCGCGCGCAGTCGGCGCTTGCACAGCCTTTACCCCCGGGCTTGCCGCGGGGACAAGCCCTCCGCATGCCGCAAGGCCATGCGACAAAAGGGCGACCAGCAATATGCGCTTTAACAGGCCCCGCAAGGGATTAATCCTCGTCGTCGGTATCAACAAGGACCCAAGGCGATTGCGCCGCTTTCGCGCTGCGCTCAAAAACCCAGACATCATGCGTCGGCACCGCATCAGACGTAGAACCAGCGACAACCTGCCCCTCTTTTCCGCGCGTTACTGCCGCGATATCGGCGTCAAAGCCAACCGCAATCCGCGACATTTTTCCGTCGGTCTCTGCACTCAGCAGCGTCACACGTTCAATACTCACCAAGCGATTGTCCAAAGTCTCATCCACTGCTGCGCGCTCCGCGATGGCGCCTTCAAACGCCGCCTTAACATCGGCATTCACCAGGGGAGAAAGAGCCTCCATGTCGCCGCGCCAAAAGGCTTCGAGGATAAATTTATAGGCCGCTTGGGCGCCCTCTACAAAGTCAGCCGCGTTAAAACGAGTATCGGCGTTGGCAATGGCGCGCAGGCCAAGCCCGACATGATCGTCATACGGCGCGCGGTCTTGCGCGGGGCTTGAGGCCGCGTCGAGGGGTTCTTCGCGGACAAGCGGCGGCACTTGATTGACGAGTGGCGCGTCAAGCGGCTTACTGTAACTCTGCTCATGGCCGGTGCGTTTCCCAAGCACGCCGTAGAGGCGCAACCCCAAAAATGCAGCAATCATTGCGAAAACGATTGTCTCAACCACGACACACCAATCCTTTCTTGAACGCCCCTACATAGGCATTCAAAGCCAAGCTTTCAAATGGTGCTTTTTGCAGCAAAGTCAAATGGGGGTCATTGCTCTTGCGCACGCCCCCTGCTAGGCGCACGCGCGAAATGATTTTCGGCGGATTTTCCGACCGACACCGTCACATAATTTGAGGAACATGCATTCATGGCCAAAAAGCCCGCTCCAGCCCCTGAAACTGCGCCCGTTCAGCCAGAGCCGAACGGTGAGGATACGCTTCCGGCGATCGGCATGATTTCGCAATATGTGAAGGACATGTCGTTTGAAAATCCCAATGCGCCCGCCGTTTTTCAGTGGCAGGGCCAGCCGCAAATCGACGTGCAGTTCAATATCGGCGCGGATCAGGTTGCCGATGACGTCCACGAAGTCGCACTCAAGATTGATGTGAAGGCCGTTTCGGGGGATCAAGTCGCATTTCAGGTCGAGCTCATTTACGCCGGGCTGTTTGGCATGCGCAATGTGCCCGATGATCAGCTTCAGCCTTTTTTATTAGCCGAGGCCCCGCGCATCCTCTTTCCTTTTGCGCGCCGCGTCCTCGCAGATGCCGTCCGCGATGGCGGCTTCCCGCCTCTCCTCCTTGAGCCCATCGATTTCGGTTCGCTTTACATGCAACAAGCTGCGGTGAATGCGGGCGGCATCGAAGGCGTCGCGATCGAAGGCAACGCCTAACCCATCATGAAGCTCGGCAAAGCAATCAGCACAATCGGCGGCATGACAATGCTGAGCCGCGTGCTGGGCATGGCCCGCGAGTCTGTGATGGCGTCAGTCCTTGGCGCCAATCGCTACACCGACATTTTTCTTGTCGCCTTTCGCTTGCCGAACACGTTTCGCCGCTTTTTTGGCGAAGGAGCCTTTTCCGCAGGCTTTGTGCCCTTGTTTAGCAAACGGCTGCACGGCGACGGTGGAACCGAGGAGGCCAAGGCCTTTTCTGAAGATGTGCTCGCTGTTTTTCTGCCCTTTCTGGCGGTGTTCACGCTGATTGGGCAGGTCGTCATGCCCCTGCTCGTCTGGGCCCTCGCATCGGGCTTTGCGCCGGACTCTGAGGCGCTAGCGATTACGCTTTCGCGGATCACCTTTCCCTATTTGATGCTGATCAGCCTCGTGTCACTCTTTTCGGGAATCCTCAATTCGCTGCACCGTTTTACGGCGGCCGCCTTTGCCCCAGCCCTTCTCAACCTCGTAATGCTCTGCGCGCTGTTGCTCTATCCAAGTGGTGGCGTGGAGAGCGTAACGGCCTTGGCATGGTCAGTCTTGGTTGGCGGCGTTATTCAGCTCGCCCTTGTCTGGTGGGCGGCGCGCAAGGCGGACATATCACTCGTCCTGCGCAGGCCCAAGATGACTCCGGGCGTGAAGCAATTTTTTATGGTTGTCTTTCCCGCGATGATCAGCGCTGGCGTGTATCAAATTAGCGTTCTTATTGACACGCAGTTCCTGAGCCACCTTGCCGAAGGGTCCATGTCTCACTTCAACTATGCAGATCGGCTCAATCAATTGCCGCTCGGCATTGTCGGCACGGCGCTCGGTACCGCGATCCTGCCTTCGATCAGCCGTTTTATCGGAAGCGACCAGCCGGACGAGGCCAATAAGGTCCAGAACCAAGCGCTCGATCTCGCGATGCTGCTCACGCTACCCGCCGCCGTTGCGCTCGCGGTGATCGGCATTCCAATCGTCAGTCTCGTGTACCGCCACGGCGAATTTACGCCGCAAGACGCAATCGTCACCGGCAACACACTGGGCCTCTTTGCGCTTGGTTTGCCCGCCTATGTGCTCGTCAAAGTGTTTACGCCGGGCTATTTTGCGCGGTCTGATACGCGCACGCCGCTGATGATTGCGCTCGTCACGCTTGTCGTCAACGTCGCGCTGAATTTTGCCCTTGTCGGCCCATATGGCCTCTATGGACTTGCAGCGGCACTTATGATGACAGCCTGGCTCAATTGCACTTTGCTTTATGTTATCCTGCGCAAGCGCGATCATTTTCAGCTCGATAAAGCCGTAGGATCGCGCGTCGCCCGGCAAATTTTAGCAGCGCTGATTATGGGACTCGTCCTTTACGGTAGCAATGCGGCGCTTGCGGGCTTTGCTGCTCACTCCAAAATCGGGCAGTTCCTCGCTCCACTGCTTCTTGTCGGCATTGGCGGCGTGACCTATTTCAGCCTCGGCTGGATTATAGGTGCGATCAACAAAGTGGATGTCTTGGTCCTACTCAGACGCAAAAAGGCGAGTGTTTTATAATGCGCGTCGTTTCCGGCATCCAACCTACGGGTAATCTCCACCTCGGAAACTATCTGGGAGCGATCCGCAATTGGGTCCGCATGCAAGATGAGATTGACGGAGACTGCCTCTACTTTCTTGCCGATCTCCACGCGATTACGGTTTATAATAGGCCGCAAGAGCTCGCCGCCAACACGCGAGAGATGGCCGCTGCTTTGCTGGCCAGCGGCATCGATCCTAAGAGGTCGATCCTCTTCAATCAGGCGCGCGTTCCGGCGCACGCTGAACTGGCGTGGTTGCTTTTTTGCACCGCGCGCATCGGTTGGCTGAACCGCATGACCCAATTCAAAGATAAAGCGGGCAAGAATCGGGAGGGCATGAGCGTCGGCTTGTTTGCCTATCCGGTCCTCCAAGCCGCAGATGTGCTCATCTACGGCGCAACACATGTGCCTGTTGGCGAAGATCAGAAGCAACATCTTGAGCTCGCACGCGACATTGCGCAAAAATTTAACACCGATTTTGAAACGGAGCATTTCACGCTGCCCGATCCGATCATTCCACGGGCCGCCGCGCGCATCATGAGCCTGCGCGATGGGACCGCGAAAATGTCAAAATCTGACCCTTCAGACATGAGCCGGATCAACCTGACCGATGATGCAGACATGATCATGTCTAAAATCAAAAAAGCAAAAACAGATGCTGAGCCCCTGCCCTCCGAGGCCAAGGGGCTTGAAGGGCGCGCGGAAGCGGAAAACCTCGTGACCATTTACGCCGCTCTCGCCGATGAAAAAGTCGAGGCCGTCCTTGCCCGATTTGGTGGACAAGGTTTCGGAGCGTTCAAACCGGCGCTTGGCGATCTCCTCATCGAAACCCTTGCCCCGATTGCGGCTCGATTTCGGGCGCTAAAGGAAGATCAAGCGGCAATTGACGCTATCCTTGTGAACGGCGCAGAGCGCGCGTCGGCACTTGCGGCACCGATGCTCGCGGCAACATACACAGCGCTCGGTTTGCAGCGCTAAAACCAACCTGCGAAGATCCTGACGTTTGAGGATTGCCAAAGGTTGGTGGAACAGCCGCGATCCATTCAACCCCTATTCAGCCGATTTAAGGCAGAGTAAGTAAGTTCGGTCGACAGGTGTCGGCGCGATTCGGTTGGGCAATTTGATCAACTTCGTGGAAAGGCTTGTAACTATGTCGCCTATTCGCTCTCTCTTTAGCATCGCAGCACCGCTTGCCATGCTTACACTTGGCGCCTGCGCGCCAGCCGCTTTCAATGCCAACGTAAACCGCTTTCAAGCCATGCCGGTGCCACAGGGGCAGACCTTTGCGATTGCAGCGTCTGACCCCAAGTTTGCTGACAGTTTGGAGTTCAGCCAATATGCCGGGCTCGTCAGCAAAAAGATGGTTGGGCTTGGGTATCAGCCCGCCGCATCGGCAGCGTCAGCCAACCT
>JBEGTP010000044.1:0-2727 GCA_041179365.1 Pseudomonadota bacterium | reverse complement strand
AAGCGGGCTACATGATCACCACCCAATTCTTCGGCAACAAGATCACGCGCTATATGCACGATCACGGGATTTCACCCACCTCGCTCGGCCGGATTTCGGAAAAGGCGTTCATCAACGGCGCTAAGGCTCCCCATGCATGGCGGCGCGATCCGGTTGATCTGGAAACGATCATGAACGCGCCAATGGTCAGTGATCCGTATACAAAATTCATGTTCTGCTCCCCCGCTGAAGGCGGCGTTGCTCTCATTTTGGCGAGTGAGAAAAAGGCGCGTGAATTGGGTAAGCCGCTCATCCGCCTCAAATCAGCAACGATGCGCACCCGCCCGCCGGGGTCTTTCGAAGTTTTCGCGCCGAGCATCGACATCAAACGTGGTGGCTCGGCGACGATGCTCGCGGCGGCGGCCGCCTTTGCCCAAGCTGGCATGGGTCCCAACGATATTGATCTCGCGCAATTGCAAGATACCGAAGCCGGCGCTGAAATCATGCACATGGCCGAAAACGGCTTTTGCAAGGACGGTGAACAAGAACAATGGCTCGCCGAAAAACGTACACATCTCGGCGGGTCACTTCCCGTCAATACGGACGGCGGCTGCCTTGCCTGCGGTGAACCCATTGGCGCGTCGGGTCTGCGTCAGGTTTATGAAAACGTCGTGCAGTTGCGCGGCGATGCAGGGGCACGCCAAGTCGCTGGCAACCCCAAAACCGCATACACCCATGTTTACGGCGCGCCCGGCGTCTCTGCCGTCACGATATTGGAACGCTGATGGATCTCAATTTTTCCGATGCTGAACTGGCCTTTCGGGATGAAGTGCGGCTTTTTCTCTCAGAAAACCTGCCCGATCATCTGAAGCGCGGGATGGCCGCATCTCCGTCGGTGTTTGTAGAGCCAGACATTGGCCAGGAATGGCAGGCGATCCTGAACAAAAAGGGCTGGCTCGGCTATCAATGGCCCGTCGAGGTGGGCGGCACGGGATGGACGCCGGTTCAGCGTTATATTTTTGAAAAAGAATGCGCGCTTGCTGGCACGGTCGCGCTGACCGTCTTGAGTCTCAAACTTCTTGCCCCCGTTGTATGGGCGTTTGGTACGGCGGAACAGAAAGCTCGGCTCTTGCCACGGGTGCTTTCAGGCGAAGATTATTATTGCCAGGGCTTTTCCGAACCAGGCTCGGGATCTGATCTTGCCAGCCTGCAAACGCGCGGCATTTTGAACGGTGATCATTATCGGGTCAACGGCAGCAAGATTTGGACAACCCACGCCCATCACGCCAACAAGATGTTTGCGCTGGTCCGCACGGAAACCGCAACCAAGAAGCAGGCGGGGATCAGTTTCCTGCTGCTTGACATGGATCAACCCGGCATCACCATCCGGCCGATCATCACCATTGGCGGCGATCATGAAGTCAATCAGGTGTTTTTCGATAACGCCGTCGCGCGGGTGTCAGACCGGATTGGCGATGAAGGCGATGGCTGGAAGATCGCCAAATTTCTCCTCGAAAATGAACGCGGCGGCTCCTGCTTCGCGCCTAAACTGCTGGCTGATCTCACCGCAGTTGAAACGGCGGCGGCAGGGGAAGCAGACGGTCGCGGCGGGATACTGAGCGATGATCCAGCTTGGCAGCGCCGTATCGCCAAGCTTCGGCTCCAAGCACAAGCACTTGAAGTGATCGAACTGCGCATCCTTGCTGATATCGCCAAGGGTCGCGCGCCGGGACCGCAAACCTCGCTGGTCAAACTGCTTTCGTCAAACCTGCGGCAAGATATCGATCTGGCTTGGATGGATGCTTATGGTGACGCCGGATTGCAACTGGAAACCGCGCGCCCCCTATACGGTAATAGTGCGCCCGAACCTATCGCATCACGCGAAGCTCAAATTGCCGCGCCGCGTTACCTAAACAGCCGGGCTTGGACTATTTTTGGCGGCACCAACGAAGTGCAAGCTGGCATCATCGCGAAGACGGTGCTCGGCCTGTAATGATGAGAATGAGAGAGGACATGACATGCAATTAAGCCGCGAAGCGCTGCTGCGCGCCTACCGCCAGATGAAGGTGATCCGCGAATTTGAGGAACGGCTGCATACCGAAATCATGACCGGGGAAATTGCAGGGTTCACCCATCTTTATTGCGGCCAGGAAGCGGTTGCCGTCGGCGTGTGCGAGCATCTCGATACCACAGATATGATCGTTTCAACGCACCGGGGTCATGGCCACTGCATCGCCAAGGGCGTGGACGTGAAGCCAATGATGAAGGAAATCTGGGGCAGCAGCGAAGGTACCTGCAAGGGCAAGGGCGGGTCTATGCACATCGCCGATATTGACGTGGGCATGTTGGGCGCGAACGGGATTGTTGGCGCAGGCTCCCCCATCGGCGTTGGCGCGGCACTTGCGGCCAAGCTCGACGGCAAGGGCAAGGTCGCGATCACCTTCTCAGGCGACGGTGCGTGCAATCAGGGCACGACCTTTGAAGCGATGAACATGGCAGTTGTCACCAAGGCGCCGTGCGTCTTCCTGTTCGAGAATAACCATTATTCCGAACATACCGGCTTTGAATATGCCGTTGGCACAAACAAAGACATTGCCAGCCGAGCAGAAGCATTCGGCATGAAAGTCTGGCGCGGTGACGGGACGGACTTTTTTGCGGTCTTTGATGTGATGCGCGAAGTGCTCGACTATGTCCGCGCTGGCAATGGCCCCGCCGCAGTTGAATTTGATACCGAGCGCTTCTTTGGCC
>JBEGTP010000043.1:0-11237 GCA_041179365.1 Pseudomonadota bacterium | reverse complement strand
GGCGCTCGCGATAGGGGCACTTTTTTTGGCGATGGCGGGGGCAAAACAGCTGCACTTTGGCGCAAGCGACGCGGTAGGCAAAATGCCAAACCTGCAAACCCTGCCGCTCGATAATTCTGGTTTTAAAGCGCCTGAAGGTGAGGACGTTGCGGCCAATGCCGTCGCGCCAGTGACAGCAATTGACCCAAAGGTTGAGGCGGCAAAAACTTTGGACGCGGAAGCCAAAGACAAAGACAAAGACAAAGCAGAAGACCAGTCGAAGGCCGACGCTGCGAAAGCGGAAGCAAGCAAGAAAGCGGCTCAGTCCGCTTTGCCTCAGCCGGTTAAGGCATGGAGTATTCAGTCAGGCGGGCGGCTCGGTTTCACCTCAACTTGGGTTGGTACCGCCATCCCTGGGCGCTTCAATTCATGGGATGCGCACATTCAGTTTAGTCCCGATGATCTCCCTCACAGCCGCATCGAAGTCGCCGTCGATCTGGGGTCGGTAACCACAGGCACGGCGCAATATGACGATTCTCTCAAAGGCGTCGATTTTTTCAATGTCGCCGCACATCCCAAAGCCGTGTTTACGTCTTCGTCAATTACAAAAGTTGCAGACGGGCGTTACCGGGCGATCGGCACGCTTGATCTCCACGGTGTCTCGCGCCCTGTTACTTTGAGCTTCACCTTGAAAATTGATGGTAATGTCGCCCGCGTGTCGGGATCAGGGCGACTAGACCGGACCGCATTTGGGGTTGGGCAAGGGGAGTGGGCAGCGACTGACCAAATAGGGGGCGGCGTACAGGTCAGCTTCAACTTTGTCGCGCGGCGATAGGCGAGGGCCCACGCTCTACCGCAATGGTTCGTCTGCGGTTTTTTTTGAGTTTATGGCGACGTAGCGCCGTTCTCCAGTCTCGGCGTTGAACCAGACGGAGACGGGCTGACCCGAACTATCGTCGATAAACGTCTCGCTTGTCTGAAGCCAACCTGTGCCGGGAGGTTTCGAAGTTGCTTTGCCGTATTGGTGCCTCTCAAAGGCGAGGGCTGCTGCAATGCCGCTTAAAAGGATTGCGATGGGCCAGTTTTCGCCATTGCTAATGACGCCAAAGATACTGAACACCAACGCAACGAGGGTAACCAAGAGTACGACGGTGCGGAGCGTCATTGTGCTAAAATTATTCAACGCGAACGGCCGTTCCGTAAGCAACAACTTCGTTCATCGCTTGGCCTATTGAACCAGAATCGAAACGCATCATGACAATGGCATTGGCCCCCATGCCCGACGCGTTGCGCACCAGCCGATCGAGAGCTTGCCGACGCGTTTCTTCAACAAGCGCTGTATATTCCTTTACTTCGCCGCCAATGATTGTGCGAAGAGAGGCCATGAAATTGCCACCGATTCCGCGGCTGCGGACAACGACGCCAAAACATTGGCCAAAAGTTTCAACAACCCTTTTGCCTGGAATATTCTCAGTCGTGGTGACAATCATGTCGGCTTTCCTTGATCAATGAAGCGCCAAGCTAAGCGGCCAATTCAGCGCGCGCAAGGCAAACCTCTTCGGACGTCGCGCTCCTAAGTCAGCGGTCACCTAACCCACTGAAGGCGGTTGGCTCTCCGAGGTGACCCGCCTTACTTGTTATAAGCCTAAGGCTTTTTGGACCGTGTTCGGGTGTCGATGCGGACACGGACTGAAAGCCCCGCGATCATTTGACGCGCGGGAACGCCGATCAAAATGAGGCGGACGGGAACGCGCTGAGTTACCTTTACCCAGTTTCCATTCGCATTTTGCGCCGGAAGGACCGAAAATTCTGAACCCGTTCCGGCCCCGATGCTGGCAACCTGCGCGTTGACCTTGAGGTCAGGATAGGCATCGAATGTTAGAACGGCGGACTGGCCGACTTGAATGCGATCAAGTTCGGTTTCCTTGAAATTAGCCTCAATCCAAGTCGATCCGTTTGCCACGATGCTAACAGCAGGGAGGCCTTGCACCATTGACTGCCCCGTTTGAAGTCGATCCGCTTGGCTGACAATCCCGCTGATCGGCGCACGAACTTCGGTGCGAGAAAGGTCCCATAGCGCCTTATCGCGCTGGACGCGGCCTGAGAGAACACCAGGATTAACGCCCGGTGTCGTTGAACCGGTTGCGAGGGCTGATCTCGCGCGCACGGCATCGACCTCTGCTGACGCCAAGCGACCGCGCGCATCGTTGAGTGCATGGAGGGCTGCATCAAGGCGCGCCCGCGTCGTAAAGCCCCGCCGCATCAGTTCAGCTTGGCGTTCGTAATCCTTTTTTGCATAAGCGACATCTTCGCGCGCGCTCGCAATATTAACATCGGTTGTTTGATAGCTAGTTTCAAGCGTGCTGACTTTTGCCTCTGCGGCCGCGATCGTCGCATTGGCTTGGTCAAGCGCGAGACGGAAGGGGGTCGGGTCAATGCGGAAGAGCAGGTCTCCTGCTTTGACGACCTGATTTTCGTGGACCGCAACCTGAACAATCCTTCCGCCAACCTCGGCGGAAACGGAAACCTTCTCTTGCTGGACATAGGCATTGTCTGTTGAAACAAAGGGTTCGTTTGCCTTGTAATAGCGCCACGCACCGATGCTGAGCGCGAGCGGAAGCGAGAGCATTAGAAGATATCGCCCCAGCTTTTTCAGCGAAAATCCTCTCTTTTCAGCCAGGAGTGTAGCCCCTTCTGTTCGAATGCCTGGATCGCGATC
This sequence comes from Pseudomonadota bacterium, assembly GCA_041179365.1. Taxonomy (GTDB): domain Bacteria; phylum Pseudomonadota; class Alphaproteobacteria; order Sphingomonadales; family Sphingomonadaceae; genus Aquisediminimonas. Next base: position 8,539 of record JBEGTP010000043.1, on the reverse strand, counting down.
AGCCATTGACGGCCACCATGTGCGGCGTACGGCGTGAGAGATTAGTCCGAACGCGGATCAAGAGGTTATGCAATTGGGCACGCTCTTCGGCGGCGAGGCCAGTCATGGCTTCATCGATCATTTCGAGCGCCTCCGGATGAAGCGAGTCGAGCAAAGACTTGGCTTGCGACGTCAAAAACAAGAGCCAAGCGCGGCGATCATTTGGATCCGCACGTCGCTCAACCAAACCGGCCTCTTGCAGGCGGTCAACCATGCGACACGCTGTGATGGGCTCAACTTCGAGCAATTCGGCGAGCAGGCCCTGATTAATCCCCTCTTGTCGCCGAAGGACGGTCAGAACACGCCACTGGGGACGGGTTACCCCCAATCCGCGCGCGCGCTCGTCAAACGATCTCCGCATGAGGCGCGATACATCAGCCAGAAGGGATCCGAGGTTCTCATTCATAGCCATAGTTTATATAACTATGCTTACTAAATGCAATGCATTGTTTTCCTGGCAGTTGGCGTGCGGACAAGCAGAGGACGGTTAGCGCGGGAGTTCTGAAGTTCCCATGAGCGATTCGTCGACTGAACGCGCGCATTGTCGCCCTTCCCGAATGGCCCACACAACGAGCGATTGGCCGCGCCGCATATCGCCACAGGCAAACACATTTTCTTGGCTGGTCATATAGTCGTTCGTGTTCGCGGCCACATTGCCGCGCGCGTCAAGTGCCACTTCGGCTTGATCAATCAGTCCCGCTTTTACAGGTCCCAAGAAACCCATGGCGAGAAAGATAAGATCAGCCTTTAACACAAATTCACTGCCTGGAACTTCGCTCATTTTGCCGTTGTCCCAAGCAAGACGGATGCACTCCAGGCCTTCGACGTGACCATTTGATCCGATGACGCGCTTGGCGTTGATGGACCAATCGCGATCGCAGCCTTCTTCATGGCTAGACGAAGTCCGCAACTTGAGTGGCCAATCAGGCCAGCTGAGTGTTTTGTTTTCGCTCGCCGGTGGCTTAGGCATAATTTCAATTTGGGTAACCGACGCTGCGCCTTGACGGTTTGAGGTGCCAACACAGTCAGACCCTGTATCGCCTCCGCCGATGACGATGACGTGCTTGCCTGTCGCAAGAATTGAGCCGCGCGGCGCGGCGCGGGTCTCTTCATCGCCAGCCACGCGCTTATTCTGCTGCATTAGAAATTCCATAGCAGGGCGAACGCCCGCCATTTCATTGCCTGGCACATCGAGTAGCCGCGGTGTTTCAGCGCCACCAGAAAGAACGATGGCATCAAAATTTTCTCGGAGCGATTCGAGCGACACGTGTACGCCGACTTCGGTTGAAGGTTTGAAAACCACGCCTTCTGCTTCCATTTGCACTAGGCGGCGATTGATCAAATGCTTGCCCATTTTGAAATCAGGAATACCGTAGCGTAACAGACCACCCATCCGGTCATTCTTCTCGAACAAAGTCACCGAGTGGCCGGCGCGCGCAAGTTGCTGAGCACACGCCATGCCTGCCGGGCCAGAGCCAACAACTGCCACTGATTTTCCTGTTTTGCGCGACGCGGGCAAAGGCGTGATCCAGCCTTGATCCCATCCTTTGTCAACAATCGCGCACTCGATGGATTTGATCGTGACGGGGGCGTCATCGATGTTCAGGGTGCAGCTTGCTTCACAAGGCGCTGGGCAGATCCGGCCCGTAAATTCGGGGAAATTATTTGTCGAATGCAGAACCTCGAGCGCACTGCGCCAATCATTTTCGTAAACGAGATGGTTCCAGTCAGGAATGATGTTGTTGACGGGGCATCCATTGTGACAAAAAGGAATGCCGCAGTTCATGCACCGTGAAGCCTGCGCTTTGAGGTCAGGCTCCGCCATCGGCAAAATGAATTCATTATACGATTTTAGCCGCCCTTCTATGGCACCGTACTTCCGGTCTTCCCGCGCAAGTTCAAGAAAGCCTGTTGCCTTTCCCATGGTCAGTCTCCCTTATTCTGCTGCTACTGTATCAGCATCGGCGCGCTCGGTCGCAAGCTGCTGAAGTGCCTTGGCATAATCACGCGGCATAACCTTGACGAACCGTGCGCACGCAGCGTCCCAATTATCGAGCAGAGCGCGTGCCTGCTTGCTACCAGTGTAAAGATGGTGACGCTCAAGCAATATGCGCAAGCGCTCTTCATCATGGCGAAGCATATCGCCCATTCCGTAGTCATGAACACTCACTGCCCGCTGACTGGGGCGTCCCGCGCCGTCGTCGTCATCATCATGCGCACGGCTGACGGCGGCGACATCGACCATCGCAAGGTTACAGCGCTCCCGAAACAATCCGTCTTCGTCATAAACATAAGCGACGCCACCCGACATGCCAGCGGCAAAGTTCCGCCCAGTCCGCCCGAGCACCGCAACGACGCCGCCGGTCATATATTCACAACCATGATCACCTGTGCCTTCAACAACGGCGACCGCGCCAGAGTTACGGACAGCAAAGCGCTCGCCAGCAACGCCGTTGAAAAAGGCTTCGCCTGCGATGGCCCCGTAAAGTACCGTGTTGCCAACGATGATATTCTCAAGGGGGTCACGCTTCACATGGCCGGGCTGTCGCACAATGATACGGCCTCCCGACAAGCCCTTGCCGACATAGTCATTCGCATCGCCCGTCAAATCGAGTGTGACGCCGTGCGCCAAGAACGCCCCAAAGCTCTGGCCCGCGACGCCCGTAAAGGCGATCTGGATCGCATTGCTTGGCAAACCTGTGTGGCCATATCGCCGCGCGACTTCGCCAGAAAGCATCGCGCCTACTGTGCGGTTGACGTTCTTGATCTCGCGCTCAAAATGGACGGCCTCGCCGCGTTCGAGGGCTGGGGATGCCGCTGCGATCAAATCATTATCCAGTGCGCCTTCAAGGCCGTGATCTTGTACCCCTGTCTGGTGCAATGCCGCTCCATTGGTGTCGACAACATGAAGCAGTTTAGAGAGATCGATCCCGCTAGCCTTCCAATGACGGAGGGCCTTGCTCGTATCAATCCTGTCAACGCGCCCAACCATTTCTTCGAGCGTCTTGAACCCCATTTCGGCCATGATGACCCGCAATTCTTCCGCGACGAAGAAGAAATAGTTGATCACATATTCGGGTTGCCCGGTGAAGCGCTTGCGCAGCACAGGGTCTTGTGTGGCCACGCCGACAGGGCATGTGTTTAGGTGGCATTTGCGCATCATGATGCAGCCTGCCGCGATGAGCGGTGCTGTTGCAAAGCCGAACTCATCAGCACCGAGTAAGGCACCGATCGCCACGTCGCGGCCCGTGCGGAGGCCACCATCGACCTGTACCGCGATACGACTGCGGAGGTTATTGAGCAGCAAAGTCTGTTGCGTTTCGGCCAAGCCTATTTCCCACGGCGACCCCGCGTGCGTGAGAGACGTAAGGGGTGATGCCCCTGTTCCGCCTTCATAGCCCGCTATTGTCACATGATCGGCCCGCGCTTTTGATACGCCTGCCGCAACAGTGCCGACGCCGACTTCGGAAACAAGCTTAACCGATATCCGCGCCTTTGTGTTGACGTTTTTCAAATCGTGGATCAGCTGTGCGAGATCCTCAATCGAGTAGATGTCGTGGTGCGGCGGCGGAGAGATGAGCCCGACACCCGGTGTCGAATGGCGGACCTTCGCGATGTTTTTATCAACCTTGTCTCCGGGCAGCTGGCCGCCCTCGCCAGGCTTTGCACCTTGAGCCATCTTGATTTGAATATCATCGGCATTGACGAGGTATTCTGCAGTCACGCCGAACCGGCCTGAGGCAACTTGTTTGATCGCCGAACGCATCGAATCGCCGTTCGCCATTGGAACAAAACGGTCCGATTCTTCGCCGCCTTCGCCGGTGTTTGACTTGCCGCCGATCCGGTTCATCGCAATGGCTAGGGTCGTATGTGCTTCGCGGCTGATAGAGCCAAAGCTCATCGCCCCCGTCGCGAAACGCTTGACGATTTCACTCGCCGGCTGAACCTCGGAAATGTCGAGCGGCGTGTCTGCCTTTTTAAGGCTCATCAGCCCCCGAATGGTGAGAGATCGTTCGCTCTGATCATTGATCGATTTAGCAAATTCGGCATAGTTTTTCGGATCATTGCCACGGACGGCATGCTGGAGGTTCGCCACATTGGCAGGTGTCCATGCATGCTCCTCACCGCGCAAGCGGAAGCCATAGATTCCGCCCACGTCGAGCATGTTTTTATAGATTGGATTGTCGCCATAGGCTGCGGCATGACGCCGCACGGCTTCTTCAGCGACTTCGATGAGGCCAACACCTTCAATCGTCGTTGCTGTCCCGGTGAAATATTTCTCAACAAATGCGGTCGAAAGGCCGATGGCATCAAAAATCTGGGCGCCGCAATAGCTTTGGTAGGTTGAGATGCCCATTTTGGACATAACCTTGAGAATGCCTTTTCCGACAGCCTTGATATAGTTCTTTTGAACGTCGTAAGTGGAGAGCGGAAGCGCCCGCCGGACGCGGATTTCTTCAAGCGTTTCAAAGGCGACATAGGGATTGATGGCTTCTGCACCATAGCCAGCGAGGGCACAAAAATGATGCACTTCGCGCGCTTCGCCAGTCTCAACGACGAGACCGGTTTGCATCCTTAACCCTTGACGAACGAGATGGTGATGGACCGCCGCAGTCGCGAGGAGGGCAGGCATGGCAATTTTGTCGAGGCCTTGACCGCGATCAGACAGGATCAAAATGTTTTTATCGGCCAAGACTGCTTCGGTTGCGGCCCAGCACATTTCCTTAATCGCTGCTTCAAGCCCGGCTGCTCCGCCCTTCGCATCCCAAGTGATGTCTATCGTTTCGGCGCGAAAAGCCGCATCAAGCGCGGTCTCAACCGAGCGAATTTTGGCCAGATCAGCGTTTGTTAAAACGGGCTGATCCACTTCGAGACGTTTATGCGTTCCCGCATCATGCCCAAGCAGATTTGGGCGTGGGCCTATCATTGAGACAAGCGACATCACCAATTCTTCGCGAATCGGATCGATCGGCGGGTTCGTGACTTGCGCAAAATTCTGCTTGAAATAGTCGTAGAGGAGGCGCGGTCGCTTTGAAAGCACAGCGATTGGCGTGTCAGTGCCCATCGATCCGAGCGGGTCATCACCATTTGCCGCCATCGGCTCCAAAAATTTGGAGATGTCTTCTTGCGTGTAGCCAAACGCTTGCTGCCGGTCGAGCAGCGCTGCGGGATCATTGGCAAGCACGGGTTCGCTGCAAACAACGTCATCAAGGTCTTTGAGCTTATACTGTGCGGTGGCGAGCCATTCAGCATAGGGTTCAGCGGCCGCAAGTTCGGCCTTTATTTCTTCATCTTCGATGATCCGGCCCTGCTCCATGTCGATGAGCAGCATTTTGCCGGGTTGAAGCCGCCATTTGCGGAGAATATTGTCTTCCTTGACTGGAAGCACGCCGCTTTCTGAAGCCATGATCACATGGTCGTCGTCCGTAACGCAGAACCGTGCCGGCCGCAGGCCGTTGCGATCAAGCGTCGCGCCGATTTGACGCCCATCGGTGAAGGCAACGGCAGCGGGGCCATCCCAAGGCTCCATAAGTGCCGCATGATATTCATAAAATGCGCGGCGACCAGCATCCATCAAAGGATCGCCAGCCCACGCTTCGGGGATGAGCATCATGACGGCGTGGGCGAGGCTATAGCCGCCTGCCAAAAGCAGCTCGAGGGCGTTGTCGAGACACGCCGTGTCCGACTGTCCGTGTGGAATGAGCGGCCACATTTTGTCGAGATCAGCACCGAGGAGGTCAGATTCCATCGTGCGCCGCCGCGCATTCATCCAGTTCACATTCCCGCGAACCGTGTTAATCTCGCCGTTGTGCGCGATGAAGCGATAAGGGTGGGCGAGCTTCCAGCTCGGAAAGGTGTTGGTCGAAAAACGTTGGTGGACAAGGGCCAGCGCTGATTCGCAAAGTGGATCAGCCAAATCACAATAAAACGTGCCGACTTGCCCCGCGAGCAAAAGACCTTTGTAAACGATCGTCCGCGTGGACAGCGAGGGCATGTAAAAGCTCGAAAGGCCGGCAAGGCCGTGTTGCTCTTCGAGCGCCTTCAAAGGGTTTTGCGCCTGCTTGCGGATGGCGAGCAACTTGCGCTCAAACGCATCTTGATCTTCACAGCTCGTGCCCCGCGCGATGAGCGCTTGGCGAATGACCGGCATCTCTGCAATCACAGTGGTACCAAGGCCAGCCAGATTGGTTGGCACATCGCGCCAGCCGATCATCGTCTGGCCTTCCTTGGTCACAAAGGCTTCAAAATTCTTCACGCCAAAATCGCGCGCGGCTTCGTCTTGCGGCAAAAAGCACATGGCAACTGCATAATCGCCGATTGGAGGGAGCGCTAAGCCGACCTCCTTTGCCCAAGCCCGAAGCAATGCGTCGGGTATTTGGATAAGAATGCCCGCGCCATCGCCCAAAAGCGGATCAGCACCAACCGCGCCGCGATGATCGAGATTGACCAGAATTTCGAGCCCGCGTTTGACTGTTTCGTGTGACCGTTTCCCCTTAATGTTCGCGACAAAGCCGACACCACAGGCGTCGTGCTCATTGCGTGGATCATAAAGGCCTTGGGCGGGCATCTGTGTCATGGCTCTTCGGTTCTCATCGAGTGGGCTATGCTAGGCATAACTGATTCGGCGCATCTCGGCGCGGTCGTTCGCACAGAAAAGTGCGAAAAACACCGACAAACGGGATGAGCCTGCTTCGGCAAAAATAGGTCAACATTCCTGCCATAAAAACTATATTTCGTTTTTGGCTTCGAGGTCAATCTTTTTGATCACGAATGGTGCCAATTTTGGACCAGGATTTCGCCCAAGATTGCTGCCAAACGAGGGGCGTTTCCCTAGCGAAACTCCCGTCTGCTCGCTTTGTCATATTCGTAAACGAGTTTACAAAAGGTGCGTTTACTGTCATAGGGACGCAACGAACCCACATGGGACTGGCATAACTAGACTAAGCTCCAGTTGAATTGGGATGCCAAATTGTGCGATAAAGCGAAGATCGATTTAAGGAGTTAAGAACCATGGCTGAAGCTGACCCCCGCATTCCGAGCGCAGATGCCATCGAAGTAGCCGCACTCGTTGCCCGCTCACGCGCGGCGCAGGCCCAGATCGAAAATTATACGCAGGAACAGGTTGATCGCCTGATCCGCGGCATGGTGTGGGCCGTGGCCAAGCCCGGCGTTGCCGAAAAGATCGCGCAATATACTGTCGATGAAACGCAGCTTGGCAATTATGACGGCAAGTTCCTCAAAATCTTCCGCAAAACCCGCGCGACCTTGATGGACATCATCGACGACAAGTCGGTGGGGATCATCGAGGAGGACAATGTGCGCAACATCGTGAAGATTGCGAAGCCGGTTGGCGTGATCGGGGCGCTCTCGCCGTCGACTAACCCTGAAGCGACGCCGGTGATCAAGGCGATCTCAGCGGTAAAGGGCCGCAATTCAATTATCGTCGCGCCGCACCCGCGCGCCAAACTGACTAATAAGATGATCTGTGATTTGATGCGCGACGCGCTCGTCAAAATGGGCGCACCCGCCGATCTTGTGATCAGTATGGATATTCCCTCGGTCAATAAGACCAATGAACTGATGATCCAATGTGACCGCATTCTTGCCACCGGCGGCGGCGCGATGGTGACGGCGGCTTATTCATCCGGCACACCTGCGCTGGGCGTTGGCGTTGGCAATGCGGTGATTACGGTCGATGAGACAGCAGACCTGGAGGATGCAGCAGAGAAAATCCGGGTTTCCAAGACGCTTGATCTGGCGGCTTCCTGTTCGTCGGATAATGCTGTGATCCTCGTGGACGCGATCTATGATGAAATGCTCGCCAAGCTGGTCGGCAAGGGCGGAATGATCCTGAATGACGATCAGAAGGCAAAGCTACAGGCCTCAATCTGGGTTGATGGTCATATCAATGCAAAGGTCGTTGCCCAGACCCCGCAATTCATTGGTGACTATGCGGGCTTTGAAGTACCAGCCGACGTGCAGTTTTTTATCGTACATGAAACCGGCGCTGGCCCCGATCATCCCTTTTCGGGCGAGAAGATGACAGTGACGATGGCGCTCTACCGTGCAAAAGACATTGACGAGGCTGTGTCGCTCACCAATCGCATTCAGGCGTATCAGGGGCAGGGGCATAGCTGCGGTATTTACTCGCAAAGTGACGCGAACATCATGAAGCTGGCCAACGGCACCCGCACCAGCCGGGTGATGGTCAACCAGCCGCAATCGGCCTCAAACAGTGGCAATCTATGGAATGGCATGCGCCAGACCTTTTCGCTCGGTTGTGGCAGCTGGGGCGGCAATGGAACGAACAACAACATCACCTGGCGCGATTTGATCAACGAGACTTGGGTTTCCAAGCCGCTGGCGGTGGCAAAGACATTGCCGAGTGATGAAGTGCTGTTTGGGGATGTAATGGCGCTGGTGGGGTAACTTCACTGTCGTGCTGAACTTTTTTCAGCATCCAAGGTGCCGCTTGCATCCATTCGCCGTGTTGCAGCAT
>JBEGTP010000042.1:0-4002 GCA_041179365.1 Pseudomonadota bacterium | reverse complement strand
TTTGAACGGCAGAGCCCGCAAAATTAAACCCAGCTTCGGCGGTATGGCCAGTCTTGATCCCGTCCGCCCCTTCTATTTTACCGAGGATGGGGTTTCGATTGGGTTGGCTAATGGTGCCCCCGCCTCCTGATTGACCCCAAGCAAAGGATGGCCTGCCGTAGAACTTCTTATAAAACCCGGGATAATGGCGGATCGTCGATGCGCCAAGCTTAGCAATGTCGCGCACCGTTGAATAAGTCGCGCCGCTATCTGGCCAGCCAGTGCTTGTTCCGAAATGCGTGCGGGTCATACCAAGTTGTTTTGCCTTTTGGTTCATCAGCGCGACAAAGGCCTGCTCAGTCCCCGCGACTCCTTCTGCCAGCACGACACAAGCATCATTGCCAGAGAGCGTGACCAGCCCGAGCAGCAAATTCTCCACGCTCACTTGCTCGCCAGCAGAGAGATACATCGTCGATCCGGCTTCGGGCCCGTGCCATTTCTTCCACGTTTCAGGGCGGACCATGAATTTTTGGCTCAGCTTCAATTTTCCAGACGCGACGAGATCAAAAACGACATGCGACGTCATCATTTTGGTCATTGAGGCCGGAAGAATCCGCGCATCCGGGTTCTTCATGTAAAGGCCCGCACCTGATGTTAAATCGATCATGATGGCCGCAGGCGCCGCACTTTCAAAAGTCGGAGCCGCAGCCTGAACGGGCAGGCTCAATAAGCCAATCAGTGATGGGACAAAAAGTGCATATTTCATAAGATATTTAATGCGTTACCCGGGCATCCCGATAACCCTTTGCAACCATTGCGCGTTGGGCCGCGCGCGCGGCGTCTTCGTTTGCATAGGGCCCAACACGAACGCGCCAGACAGATCCCGCCGCTTGAACGGATCCGCCCACCTGACGTGCCAAGGCCTCTGCGCGACGCCGATCAGAAAAGGCTCCTATTTGCACAAAATAGCCGCCAGGGCTGGCCGCGCGTGGTTGCGCGGGGCGCACGCGCGCCCTCCCCGCTTGCTCGACAACAAACTCGCCATTTTGATCACCGCTCTCTGGGGACGATGGTGATGCTTCTTCGGCCTGCTCCGCTCCTTGTGGCGGTTGCTCATAATTCGCCCCCGGAGGCCTCGGGCTTGGTTTGCGGTTAGTTTGTCGTGGCGCAGGCGCTCCTGGGGCACGCGCTCCTGTTCGCGGTGCCTGTTGGCGCGGCAATGCTGTTGCAGGGGCATGTGCTGATGAGCCTGCAAGCTTACGCCTGAGCGCAATCAAGAGCGATTCAGGCGTATCCAACCGCGCGCCGCCCATCTGTCCAGCCCTCAGGGCTGATCGCTCCTGATCAATGGGATTAACGCGCCGCACGCGAACCGGTGTGGATCCGTCCTCGGCTCCAAGTAGTTGCATGGCGTGTGGGGATAAGGAAACTAAGCTCTGGCTGCCTGCAGGAATGCGATCGTTAATGCGCACAAGTATGGTCTTGCCCGTTTTCAGGTGCGTAACTTCAACATAGCTTGGTATCGGCAGCGTAGCATGGCCACCGCTGATCGCAGCTGGGTTAAAGGGCTCGCCTGCAGCTGTTGGCTGCCCTGCTGCCCGGCCGTCAATCCACTCGGCATAGCCAACATCATCATAGGCCATATTATCTTCAGGATTAATTGGTTCTGGCGCTAATTCTGGAGCAAGAACCGGGGCCATAATTTCGGCTGACTTAGGCCTGTCTTTGCCGCCCGCTACTCCACATCCGGAGAGAAGCAGGCCAAGGCTAAGTGCGCCCATACCGTATTTAATTTGCAAGTGCATCGGCCAACAACCCCACTGATAATGCGTAAAAATTTGAACAATTATACTCAAGGATGACTTTATAATTGCCCGTAATCAGCCACGCAGGAGTGCCGGGCCCGTCTGGCTCGAAAAAGCTGACCATTTCGGTTTCGCTCAGCCCTGTCTGCAACGGCGAGACTCCCAATCGCCGCCATTCGCTGACGGTCATCCATTTGCTATGACGCATGTGTACGCGAGGGCAGCGGGGTGCTGTCATCCGATTGACGACCGCTTCTCGATTAAAACTTGGCCCAACGGCCGCAGAGACCGCCCAAGGTCGTCCCGTCCGCCAACCGGCATTTGCAAAATAATTCGCGATCGATGCAAGCGCATCGGCCTCATTATCCCAAATATCGATTTTACCATCGCCGTCACCGTCTTTGCCAAGGCGAATATACATGCTGGGCAGAAATTGCGGGTGACCGGTCGCGCCAGCCCAACTGCCTTTTAGCTTCCAGCGGGGGATGCCGCGGTCAATCAATTTGAGCACAGCAACAAATTCGCTCGCAAACAATTCGCGCCTGCGCCCCTCATAGGCGAGGCTCGCAAGCGCCTCAGCGAGGTCGTAATTGCCTTTGACCAAGCCGTAATTGGTTTCATGCCCCCAAATGGCGACCATGATCGATTCAGGAACGCCAGTCTCACGTTCTACACGGCTCAATAGGGGGCGCAGCGCCTGATAGCGCTCACGCCCTCGGTTGATCCGCGCCGCATCCACATGACGCGCGCGATAGGGCGCAAATTTTGGCGTTGGGGCGGTCGGCCCACCCCCGGGCTGACCACGATCGCTGCCGATTACCTTCTGGTTCAACGTCAGCGTCGGAATAACCATATCAACCGTCTGTTGCCTGACCCCTTCACGCAACGCGCGTTCGCCCAATTGTTTGGCAAAGGAAGGAAAATCGAGCGTTGTTTGAGCTTGGGCAGACGCGCCGCGCTCCTGCCCCATCGGAGACATGAAGAGCAAAAGCAGTGCCGCCGCGAGCAAGGGTCGTTTTAAATGTTTAGCAAGCATGGTCTGTCCTCGCATATCAACGGCGTGAAGTGAACCCTTTTTGTCCTTTCAAACGCCTGATTGACTTGCGCAGCCTACCCTTTGGCGTTTAAGGACGCCCGGCGCGGACAGGTGGCCGAGTGGTTTAAGGCACCGGTCTTGAAAACCGGCGTAGGTGCAAGCTTACCGTGGGTTCGAATCCCACCCTGTCCGCCATCTCCTTCCCGCTTATAGCCAAATCCTGTCAAAGCGAGTGCCTAGGCCCGTGAGGAGTTCATAGGGCGATAGGCCAGAAAGGCGCGATGCAGTTGTCAGGTCATAGTCGATTGAAACCCAGTCCCCTTCCTGCGCGCTCACTTCAGCATCAAAACCAATGGCAATTAAATCCATTGAGACGCGGCCGATGACACGGCCCGTATGGCCGTTTAGGCGCACCCCACCGCCGCCTCCGCCACCAATTCCTCCCTCAGGGATTGAAAATCCCGAGAAGGCGCGGAGATAGCCATCGGCATAGCCCAAGTTTAAAATGGCGATCTGCATGTCGCGCGGCGCGGCATAGATGTGATTATAGCCAATCCCCTCCCCTTGCTGCACCTTTCTCATTTGGACGACTTGCGCCTCTGGAAACACGACTTGCTGAATATGGCCTTGGGCCTCTATTCGCGGCGTGCCGCCGTACAGTGCAAGACCGGGCCGAGTGAGATCAAAATGGAAGCCCTCACCTAAGCAAATGCCCGCAGAGTTCGCGAGGCTCATCCGCAAGGCATGCACGCGGGCGCGGAGGCGCTCGAAATCACGCCGTTGACGCTCATTGTGCGGATGATCTTCATCGGCGCAGGCAAGATGGCTCATGATCGTATCGATTTTAAGGCCCTCAAGGAGGCCGTTCTCGACCGCTTCTGGAGAAACGCCCAGCCGGTTCATACCCGTGTCGACCATGACGTCGCACGGCAGGCCCGTTTCTTTCCAGCGCAGTATCTGATGTTCGGTGCAGAGCACGGGGCGCGCGGACGATTGAACGGCCTGCTCCATATCTTCTTTGCGAACACCGTGGAGGACCGAGAGCGATGCACCTACAGGCATCGATCCCAACGCGAGCGCTTCTCCCCACGTGGCCACGAAGAAGTCTTGGCAGCCCGCTTTTGCTAACCGCGCGACGACGCCCTTGGAATCAGTGCCGTAGCCGTCTGCTTTCACCGCAGC
>JBEGTP010000041.1:0-2723 GCA_041179365.1 Pseudomonadota bacterium | reverse complement strand
CGGCAATAGCGAAAGGCCGTGACTCCGCACGCCTTCGACAAGGGCATCACGTATCGCGCCAGCATCAGGCGCGGCGTCATTCCCCTTTGAAAGCGTGATCGCGCCGAGTCGTCTCCCCGTTTCAGCGCGCACGCCGCCTGTCTCGGGATCGAAGCGCACACGCGCCCCGCTTTCGATCTTGTCGCCAAAAAGCGTTTCGATGTCGCCAAATTCGATGGCTGCGGCAGAGAGAATCCGCGCGCCGGAAGCCGTGCCTTGAATGTCAGCGACGGCGAGCCATTCTGCCTTGGCGAGCGGGTGCGCGGGATCAAGCCGGAAGCCCCGTCCGCCAACGCTTACCCATTGTTCTCCGGTGGCATCGCGGCGACGGGCAAGCCGGTCTGGAAAGGCAAGCGCTAAAGCCCCCGCAAAACTGAGCGGCGCTGGCTTCGCGCCGGGCGGAATCAAAGCGAGCCAGCGCCGTGCCAAGCCGCGCGCGCCCTCGGCCCGCTTACCGCGTTCGCCGCGCCACCGCATGAGGCGCTGCTCCAAATCAACATCGGTTCCGCCGAGCCCACGTTCTGAGATAAGCACGGCGATTTCAGCAACGGCGAGCGTCCTGCCCAGCACGAGCATATGCGCAAGCCGGGGCGGAAGCGGGAGACGCGCAATCTCGCGCCCATGCGCCGTTGGGCGGCCACCTGAATCAAGAGCGCCAAGCCCAGAGAGACGCTGGCGGGCTTCGGAAAGCGCAGCGGCAGGCGGCGGATCGATCCACTGCAATTGCGCTGGATCGCTCACCCCCCATAGGGCGCATTCGAGCACGAGCGGCGAGAGATCGGCTTCCAAAATCTCCGGCGGATCAAAGCGCGGCATCCCTGCGGTGGCTGCGTCTTCCCAAAGCCGGTAGGCGACGCCCGGCCCCTGACGCGCTGCGCGTCCGGCACGCTGCGTCACCGCGGCTTGGCTTGCGCGCTCTGTAACCAGCCGAGTCACGCCCGCAGCCCGATCATAGCGCGCGCGCCGGGCAAGGCCGCTATCGATTACGATGCGAACGCCCTCAATCGTCAAGCTGGTCTCGGCGATTGCTGTGGCGAGAATGATCTTGCGCTGTTCGCCTTTGCGGATCGCGGCGCGTTGGTGTGCGGGGTCAAGGCTGCCGTGGAGCCGGTGGACCATTGCTGCCGTGCCCTCCAGCCGTTCAGCCGTCCGCTCAATCTCCCCAACGCCCGGCAGAAAAGCGAGAATGTCCCCCGCCTCTTCGTGCAGCGCGCGCTTGATTGCAGCGGCCATCTCATCTTCTATCCGCGCTTCGGCCCTACGGCCAATATGGCGCAGCGTCAGCGGAAAGGCCTTTCCTTCGCTTTCGATCACAGGGGCGGCCATCAAAGTGCCGTAGCGTGCGCCGTCAAGCGTTGCCGACATAGCAACGAGGCGCAAATCGGGTCGCAGCGCAGCTTGAGCATCAAGCGCAAGGGCCAGCCCGAAATCGCTATCGAGGCTGCGTTCATGCACCTCGTCAAACAAAACAGCGCAAACCCCTGTGAGTTCCGGGTCGGCCTGTATCTGGTTGCGGAATATGCCTTCAGTGACAACAAGAATGCGCGTCGCAGCTGTTTGCTTGCTATCAAGGCGCGTTGCATAGCCAATCGTCTGGCCGACAGGCTCGCCCGCAAGGTCCGCCATGCGCTCGGCGGCCGCGCGCGCGGCGAGGCGACGCGGCGAGAGGAGCAGGATTCGCCCGGTACACCAAGCTTCGCCCAGCAGAGCAGGCGCGACTGCCGTTGTCTTGCCAGCACCAGGCGGCGCAATCAGCACAGCTGTGGTGCCAGCACGAAGTGCCAACAGCAAGGAGTCGAGTACGGCGTGGATCGGGAGAGTCACGCGTCCTTAATAGGCGCGCGCGATGGCAAACTCCACAGCCTCGGTCAGCGCCGCCTTTGCAGCGCCACCGGGAAAGGGCCCGAGCGCATCGATCGCACGCTGACCATAAAGGCGCGCGTGTGCCAACGTGTCAGCGATTGCATTCGTCGAATTGAGCAACGAGATCGCTTGCGCTAGATCATCATCGCGGGTCCGCCGACCTTCCATGGCATCGCGCCAGAATGTTCGGTCCGTATCGCCGCCGCGTGCAATTGCGAGGATGACGGGGAGCGTCATTTTTCCATCGCGAAAATCATCCCCAACACCTTTGCCCATCGTCGCTGCGTCAGAGGCATAGTCAATCGCATCGTCGATCAGCTGAAAAGCAATGCCGAGATTGCGCCCATAGGCGTCGAGCGCGTCTTCGGTCGCTTCATCGCGTTCCGCAACGACCGCAGAGATGCGGCAAGCGGCGGCAAAAAGTGCGGCCGTTTTCGCGCCAATGACTTCAAGATACTTATCTTCCGTCGTTTCAATGCGCCGCTGCGTGGTGAGCTGATTGACCTCGCCTTCAGCAATGACGGCGCTTGCATTCGAAAGGATCTTGAGCACTTTCAGGCTGCCATCTTCGACCATCAGTTCAAAGGCGCGGCTGAAGAGAAAATCGCCGACAAGGACGCTCGACGCATTGCCCCAGATCACATGCGCAGCCTTTTTGCCGCGCCGCAGGTTTGATTCGTCCACAACATCATCATGAAGCAGCGTTGCTGTATGAATAAATTCGACGGTAGCCGCCAATTTATAATGGCGGTTACCCGAATAGCCGAGCAGCTCAGCCGTTGCCAATGTCAGCATCGGACGAATGCGCTTGCCGCCGCTCG
>JBEGTP010000040.1:0-6700 GCA_041179365.1 Pseudomonadota bacterium | reverse complement strand
CAATCGACATTGCCACAGAGCATGTAACGAGTTTCATCGGCCCTTCAGGCTGCGGGAAATCAACCTTTTTGCGCGCCCTAAACCGCATGAATGATACCATTCCTGGCTGCAAGGTCACTGGCGAAATCAAACTTGACGGCGAAGATATTTATGCCGGAGACATGGATGTTGTGCAGCTACGCGCACGCGTTGGCATGGTTTTTCAAAAGCCGAACCCCTTCCCGAAGTCCATCTATGAGAATGTCGCTTACGGCCCCCGTATCCACGGCCTTGCTGCAACGAAGGGCGAGATGGACGCCATCGTCGAGAAATCGCTTCGTCGCGCGGGTCTATGGGATGAGGTCAAAGATCGCCAATCGGAACCCGGCACGGCCCTTTCCGGCGGACAGCAGCAACGCCTGTGTATAGCGCGTGCCATCGCGGTGAGCCCCGAAGTGATCTTGATGGATGAGCCCTGCTCGGCGCTTGATCCCATCGCGACGGCCCGCATTGAAGAGCTAATCGACGAGCTCAAGGGTCGCTACGCCATCGTCATTGTCACCCATTCGATGCAACAGGCCGCGCGCGTGTCTCAGCGCACCGCCTTTTTTCATCTCGGAAAAGTCGTGGAATACGGCGCGACCGAGCAAATCTTCCAAAATCCGCGCGAAGAACGCACCAAGGATTACATCACAGGCCGGTACGGCTAGGAGCATCTCATGGCAGAACATACAGTCAAGGCATTCGACTCAGAAATCGGCCAATTGCGCGGCCTCATCGCAGAAATGGGCGGACTTGCAGAAGTCGCTATTGCTGACGCGATCGATGCACTCATCCATCATGACGAAGAAAAAGCGAAAGCCGTCGTTGCGGGCGATGCCCGGATTGACGCGATTGAGGCAGAAGTCGATCGGCTCGCGGTTCGTGTTATTGCGTTACGTTCGCCAATGGCCGACGATCTGCGCGATGTGATTGCCGCGCTCAAGATTTCGGGCGTCGTCGAGCGGATTGGGGATTACGCCAAAAATATCGCAAAGCGCGTTCCCCAAATGGCACCCATGTCAAAATTTGAACCGCTGACGCTCATCCCTGCGATGGCAGAGATTGCGCAATCGATGGTCCGGGATGTTTTAAACGCCTACGGATCTCGCGATGCGATACTTGCGGTTGAAGTGATCAATCGCGATGAAAAGGTAGATAATTTCTATAACAGCATCTTCCGCAATCTCGTTGCCCATATGATGGAAAATCCTGCGACGATTAGCAGTGCAGCGCAGCTGTTGTTTGTCGCGCGCAATCTCGAACGGATTGGCGATCATGCGACCAATGTCGCCGAGATGGTCTATTTCGCAGCAACCGGCCTTTATCATGCAGAGCGGATATTGGCGGACGATCTAGGATGAAACCTTCAATCCTCCTCGTCGAGGATGATGCAGCCCTTTCAGAGCTCCTAAATTGGACGCTGACCAGCGAAGGCTATGACGTGCGCCATACCGGGGACGGCGAAGAGGCGCTTCTGCTCGTGCGCGAGTTGCTGCCCGATGCGATCATCCTCGACTGGATGATTGATAATATCTCGGGCATCGAAGTCTGCCGCCAACTCCGCAAGATGACCGACAGCAAATCTGTCCCCATCATCATGCTTACCGCACGCGGAGAGGAAGAAGACAAAATCCGAGGGCTCAAGACCGGAGCCGACGACTATATGACAAAGCCCTTTTCTCCGCGCGAACTCATGGCGCGTCTTGAAGCGCTCCTGCGCCGCAGTCGCCCGTCCATCGGAGGCGGCCTTTTGAGCTTTGCTGATATCGAAGTTGACCCCGCGACCCAGAGAGTTTGGCGAGACGGGCAAGTGCTGCATCTTGGCCCCACCGAGTTCCGTTTATTGTGCTATTTCATTGAGCGTCCCATTCGCATTCATTCGCGTAATCAATTGCTCGACGCGGTTTGGGGCATGGACAAAAATATCGACCTGCGGACAGTCGATGTCCATATCCGCCGCTTGCGCAAGGCGATCAACTTGCCGGGTGCCCGCGATGTCATCCGAACGGTGCGTTCGGCGGGCTACGCACTTGATATCGATAGTTAAGCGCTTCAGTCCATCTGCTTCTTTTGAACCACCCAATTGTGGTCGACACACAGCAAACACGCGGCCCCGACAAACATTTTTGATGCCTTGGCTTTGCCCTTCAAATGCCAATCGAGCCACGCCACCGCGACAGGTGCGAATGGCCCGCCAAAGGCATGTCGATACGCATCGCTGTGGCGAATCCTTTCTTCCACGCGCGAAAGACGGGCCCATAGCAAGCGCCGTTCCGGGGGGCATTGCTGCGGCGATCGATCCCTGTTAGCCCACACAGTGCACAATGCACAAAAATAGTGTAACAGTGTTAAGTGAACCAGTTAGAACAGGATTGCACCTTTGGTCAAAGCCCGCAAAGTTGCCGAAGCTCGGCAGAACGACGCCGACGAAACCAGAAACAACATTCTCGAAGTTGCGGCGCGTGAGTTTGCCGACAAGGGATTGGATGGTGCCCGTATCGACGAAATTGCGGAGAAGACTGCGTCGTCAAAACGGATGATCTATTACTATTTCGGCGGAAAGGATGAGCTTTATCGCGCCGTCCTCGAACGGTCCTATGCGGGCATCCGTGAGCAGGAAATGGCTGAAAATTTTGAATCGCTGCCCGCGGTAGAAGCCTTGCGAGCGCATATTGAGCAATCCTTTGACTATCAAGCAAGCCATCCTGAGTTCGCCCGGCTCGTGATGAACGAAAACATCCACCGCGCGGTCCACCTTAAGCATGTTGAAGGCATCAAGGACCGCAACAAGATGGTCATCTCAGCGCTAAAAATGATCATCGATAAAGGCATTGCAGAAGGCAAATTCCGCGATGATCTTGATCCCATAGATCTACATCAGTCGATTAGCGCCCTGTGCATCTTCAATGTGTCAAATCGCTATACGTTTTCAACAATCTTCAATCGCGATATCGGTGCGCCAAAAGCACTCGCGCGGCGGCGCGGCCAAGTTGTAGACATGATATTGGGATGGATTTTGAAGTAGGCCCTTCGCACTTTCCATTGCCCCACAGCTCTGCTAGCTATGAACGAAACGGTTAACACATAGCGGAGGAACTGATGACTCTTACGTCTTGGAAGAGGTGGAGCTTGGCAGGTTTAGGCTTGCTGCTTGCGTGGTCGGGCTCGGCCCTGTTGGCCAATCAAAGAGAATTCCCCACCGCTGATCACCCCGAAGTTGTGGATCATTATCCCGCGCGGGTCACACAGTTTGCCGGCGGCGTCACGGGGCTCGCAGACGTCGTGTATGCGACAGTCCCCGGCTTTCGGCCGATGGTCGTTGATATTTACATGCCACCAAAAGCCAAAATGCGTCGGCCGCTTATTCTATTCATTCACGGTGGCGGTTGGGTTGGCGGTCATACGCGCCATTCAGGCGCCATGGCGGACTTTCCAAAAGTGTTAGCCAGGCTTGCCTCTGAGGGCTTCGTCGTCGCGAGCCTTGAATATCGCTTGTCGGGTGAAGCGCCCTTCCCTGCCCAATTACAAGATGCACGGGCTGGATTGCGATTCCTGAAAGCAAATGCCGCGCGTTATGGCATTGATACGGCGCGCACTGGCATTTGGGGTGGATCGGCTGGCGGGCACCTCGCGGCGCTGACGGCACTGAGCTGCGGCGACACAAGTTTTGATCTGAAACCAGCGCCAAAAGGCTCCGAATGTGTTCAAGCCGCGGTGACTTGGTACGGCGTCTTCGATTTCGCGCCGATGCTCGCGAGGACGGGTGGCGACGGTGCGGGCCAAAAGCTATTGGGTTGCCTTGGCCCCTGCGAAGTTGATAAAATCAAGCGCGTCAGCCCGGTGACTTATATCGACAGTCAGGATCCGCCCTTTCTGCTCATTCACGGTGAAGAGGATAAGACCGTTGACGTCTCGCAGTCGCGCCTAGCCGAAGCGCAAATGAAGGCTGCCGGAATGACTGTAGAGAGCCTCTACATTCCAGGCGTTGATCATAGCTTTATCGGAAAAACCCCCAAAATCACGCACGCCGCGTCGATCAAAGCGACCAATGCGACCTTCAACTTTTTTCACAAAACACTCGGAGTTCCTTGGAAATGAGGGCTTTTCTCGCCGCTGTTGCGATTTCAATCTCCGCGCCTGCGTTGGCGCAATCTGTAACAATCGCAAGCGGCAAGCTTGAAGGCGTGCGTCTCTCAACAGGTGTTAGGGCTTGGTACGGCGTTCCTTTCGCGGCCCCACCGGTCCGTGACTTGCGCTGGAGAGCGCCTCATTCGGTCGCAAAATGGCCGGGAATCTTTCACGCAGACCGACCCGCTCCGATGTGCCTTCAGCCCATGCGTTTCCGCACGATGAACCATTATTTTGGCAATGAAGCGATCAGCGAGGATTGCCTTTATCTCAACGTCTGGTCCCCGCCGAAAGCAACCAAAGCGCCCGTCATCGTTTGGATATATGGCGGCGGCTTCAATGTCGGCTCAGCCAACATGGCAAACTATGATGGCGGTGCACTGGCCGCGAAAGGCGTGGTGCGGGTCAATCTTGCCTATCGGGTCGGCGTCATGGGGTTTCTTGCCCACCCCGGGCTCAGCAGAGAAGCCGGTGGCGCTTCGGGTAATTACGGCCTGATGGATCAAATCGCAGGGCTGAAGTGGGTCCAGCAGAATATAAAGGCATTTGGCGGTGATCCAAATAATGTGACCATTGCGGGGCAATCGGCAGGATCAATGTCAGTCGCGCTTCTTCAACAAAGTCCGCTGGCAAAAGGCTTGTTCCATAAAATTGTGGGGATGAGCGGCAGCCCCTTTGGCCCCTTGATCGCGCCGACGCCGCTAGCGACCGCAGAATCACAAGGGGTCACCCTACAGAACGCGCTTGGTGCTTCCTCAATTGAGGCCATGCGCGACGTGGGTGGCGACAAAGTGTTAGCAGCGGCAGCGAGCGTTGCACGTGATCCCATCGTCATTGATGGCAAGGTCTTGACGGGCAGTGCGCTCGATACCTTTGGTGCGCGAAAGCAGAGCGATGTGCCGGTCATGCTCGGCTTCACGCGCGACGAGGCCTTCTCAAACTTCGGCCCCGCGAAGACTGTCGCTGCTTACGATGCCGCTGTCCGCAAGTTTTTTCCTGACACCGCTGAAGCTGTGCTCAACGCCTATCCCGCCGCGATCGATGCGGATGTGCCGCGCGCGCTTGCAGACCTGCAACGTGATGCCAGCGTCGGTCGGCAAATGGCGGGCTGGGCAAGGGCGCAAAATCAATTTGGCAAAGCGCCGATTTTTGGCTGGTACTTTACGCGGCGGCAACCCTATGCGCCTGGCATCACTTTTAGCGATCATGACCCCGCGACGGTCGGCGCGTATCATACTGGCGAAGTGCCCTATTTCTTCCAGACGCTTGATGCCCTCAATCTGTTTAGGCAAACCCGCGATTGGACAGCGGATGACCGCATGATGGCCGATGCACTATCCACGATGCTTGTCTCCTTTGCAAAAACGGGTCGTCCAGCTGCCGATTGGCCAGCCTTTGACCCCGCGCGCCCCAAGTTGATGCGGCTCGATATCCAACGGAGCGTCGTTGACTGGCCAAACTATGCAGCACTCGACCTGCTCGACGCCGCCCCCACTCCGCGTCCACCTGCCGGTGGAAAACCAAGGGACTAAGGCAAGTTCACATGCGTATTTTTGTCGTTGCGGCGCTCGCGCTCTCCCTGATATCCGCCGCCGCGCCTAAACCGGCGAAGCCCATCAAGCTGCCAAAAGGCGCGGGAAAAGAAATGGTGCAGGCAAAATGTTCTCAGTGCCATGCCCTCAGTGTTGCGCTGGGCATACGCCAAGATAAAGAGCATTGGGCGGCAACGGTCGATCAAATGATCAGCCGCGGAGCAATCGTCTCAGACGATGAGTTTGACGTTGTTGTTGCTTATCTCGCGAAGAATTTTGGTCCTAAGAAATAGGATGAGGACGCGGTGCTTGTCCGCCGTTGATCGCCCATTTTATGCCCTCTAAGAAAAGCATCTGCACACGCGGATCGTCCCAAGCTGCGTCAGTATGACCAAGGCTTGAGTAAAACACGCGACCCTTGCCGTAAGACTTGATCCACGCAATCGGAAAGTCACCATCGGTGCGGTGAACCATGGGGGCCTGCATGTTGACGCTTGATGGGTCAAGTCGCGCGAGAACATCGATCGTCCCGCGCTGATAAAAGGAATCCATCTTCATCTGATAATGCTCATCGTTGAGCGTCATCCCAGTTCTTAGATTTTTCATCGCGGGAAAACTTGGCCGCTCGACGATAATCTTTGCATCGGTGATCATCCACGGATGATTGTCAAACGTGCCGCCGATCATCGCGTGGTATTCTGGCCATTTATAAGCGGTCGCGGTGGCGGTGTGGACTCCGATGAAGCCCTTTCCGTCCTTGGCGACAAAATCGAGTAAGTCTTGCTTCTGCGCGTCATTCATTTCTGTTTCACCATTGGTATAGAAAAGAACGGCGTCGAAATAATCAAGGTTCCGCGTTTTCGATTGCTTAGCTCCTCCTTTTGCATAGTCGCCCTTACCCCAGACTTCGCCCTTCGTGACGAGATCGGTATCCGTGCGAATGAAGGTCACAAAAGCGCCCGACTTTCGGCCGAGTTGTTCGATGACGGAGATAGCGTGACTGACCCCCATATGCGCGA
>JBEGTP010000039.1:0-3025 GCA_041179365.1 Pseudomonadota bacterium | reverse complement strand
CATAGAGGATCGCAGAACGAACACCCTTGGCTATGCAGGCTTCAAGTGTTTCAAGCGTGGCTTCTGCCGAAATGGCAAGGATCGCGCAATCGACATTGCCTTCAATCGCGCTGATTAATGGATAGGCCCTCAGCCCCTGAATCTTTTCGCGCGCCGGGTTGACCGGGTAAATACCGCCTTCAAAACCACCATCAAGCAGATATTGTATAGGTCTCCCGCCAAATCGCCGCTGATCACTCGACGCGCCGATAATTGCCACAGATCGCGGCGCAAACAAGGCATCGAGGCTGGCGGTTTCAATCATGTCTCATTCTTTGGCTGGCTTTTGCGTTAGTTCCAATGCCGCGCTACCGTGTCAGCATATACATGTTAGGTCCAGCGCCGACATCTTGCGCAACGCTGTAGGGTGCTTAGAGGTTAAGGCATGGACTTATCGATCCCCCCTGCGGCTGAGCGGCTGCGTGATGAATTTCGCGAATTCTTCGCGAAGAAGCTCCCGCGCGAAATGTCGGAAAAAGTAAGCAATGGCCAAAAACTGCCTAAAGAAGAGCATCAGCGCTGGCACCAGATCTTAAACGAACGCGGTTGGGTGGGCACAAGCTGGAAAAAGGAGTTTGGTGGCACTGGTTGGGGACCGCTTGAGCGTTTCCTTTACGACGAGGAGTCAAGCCGTGCCTTCGCACCGCGCGCCAATATCCCATCGATTGATCTCCTTGGTCCGGTCTTAATAGAGTTTGGAACGGAAGCACAAAGGCGTGATTTATTGCCCCGCATCCTGACCAGCGACGACTGGTGGTGTCAGGGCTTTTCGGAAGCCGGAGCGGGGTCCGATCTGGCGGCGCTTCAAATGCGAGCGGTGAGAGACGGCAATGACTATATTGTCTCCGGGGCCAAGCTTTGGACCAGTTGGGCGCACGATGCTAACAAGATTTTCTGTCTCGTCCGCACTTCAACGGATGGGCCAAAGCAGGCGGGCATATCATTCCTGCTGATCGATATGGAGCAACCCGGAGTCACAGTCTCTCCGATCATCACCCTTGGCGGGATGCACGCGGTCAACGAAGTGCAGATTAGCGAAGTCCGTGTTCCTGTTACAAATCTAGTCGGTGAAGAGGGCGGGGCTTGGACAATCACCAAATTCCTGCTCGGGCATGAACGCCTGGTTGGCGCATGGATCGGGCCTAACATGGCAATGCTCGGGCAGTTGAAAAAGCGGCTCATAGGCTGCAATCTTGATCAAGCGTTGCGGATCAAGGTCGCCGAAGTTGAAAGCGATTTAGAGGCATTGCGCTACACCGCTTACCGGGTGCTCGCCGACGAATTGTCGGGCCGGGAGCCGGGGCCAGTGGTTTCCGTGCTCAAAGTGCGCGGAAGCGAGATTCAGCAGGCGATTGCTGATCTGCTCGTTCAAGTCGGCGGCTTGGAAGCAATGGTGCACCCATTCACGCTTCCTGATGGCCGCCCCGCTATCCCGTCCGAACAAGCGCACATGGCGCAGCAGTTTTTTGACCGGCGCAAACTCACGATTTATGGCGGCAGCGCAGAAATTCAGCGCAACATCATCGCGCGCCAGATTGTGGGGGTGTAGTCGCGATGGACTTCACTCGAACTGAAAATCAAGTGATGTTGTTTGAGAGCATCGACCGTTTTCTCACCGCTCGCTATGATTTGCCGGCACGCAAGGCATTGCTAACTGATCCGGCAGGCACCGGCGCGCTGTGGCAAGAAATGGCTGAGCTCGGATGGATCGGTGCGGCTTTCGCCGAGCAGCAAGGTGGCTTTGCAGAGTCCGCGCTCGATGCCTTTGTGGTGATGGAAGGGCTGGGGCGGCATCTTGTCACCTTGCCCTATCTTGCCAGCGTGATTCTTTGCGGAGGCCTCATCGGATCGCGGTCCGATTTGATGGAGCAGATGGTCGCGGGAAAACTTAACCTTGCTCTTATGGCGTGCGGCAATGCGCCCCTTCATTCGCCAGAGAATGGGAGCATAGCCGCGATGAGGGATGGGACGGGATATCGGCTGCAAGGCCGGATGAATGTCGTGCTCGGCGGCGATATGGCGGACGCTTTTTTGGTCGAAGCAGGAGGTTCGCTCTTTGTCGTTAATGCGGATAAGGTCAAACGCCGTGTTTTCCGCATGATCGATGCGACGGGCGCGGCGGAGGTGGAGATTGAAAATATCAGCGTTGGCGCTGAATGCCGGATTGGCGATGAGGGCGCGGCCATTCCCAAGATTCAGGCCGCGCTCGACCGCGCAACTGTGATGGCTTGCGGAGAGGCACTCGGGTCTATTGCGCACCTGATCCCCGCAACGGCGACCTACATCAAAACCCGCGAGCAATACGGTGCGCCGCTCGCCAAATTTCAGGTGCTGCAACACCGGATGGCAGAGATGTTCATTGCGAGCGAGACCGGGCGCTCGATGGCGCTGGTGGCGGCAATGTCTTTGGATGGTGTGCCTGACCCTGCTCAAATCTCGTCTGCCAAAGCCCAAATTGGCCGCGCAGCGCGCTATGTCGGCACGCAGGCGGTGCAACTCCACGGCGGGATGGGGGTTTCCGAGGAGCTCGATATTGGCCATCATTATATCCGGCTCAACATCATTGACCGCCTGTTCGGCGATCGCGATTTTCATCTCAAACGCTACGCCGATTTGACGCAAGGAAGCCCCGCATGACCATCGATTACGCCCGCTATGATCTGATCCGCGCCGAGCTGGAAGACAGCGGAATTCTCCGCGTCAACCTATGCCGCCCGGAAAAGCGCAACATCATCGACGATTTCGTCAACCGGCAGATTTCGGATGTGTTCCACGATGCTACAATGGATGATCGGGTGCGCGTGGTCGTGCTGTCGGGCGACGGCGATGTGTTCTGCGGCGGCGGTGATTTCAATCAGATGAAGCGCAAGGTTGATGAGCCTGTCCAATATTATCGCGGCATGGCCGGAAGCAGACGGCTGGTTTACACCGTGCTCGAATGCCCCAAGCCGACCATTGCCAAAATCCACGGCAGTGCGGTGGGGCT
>JBEGTP010000038.1:0-9698 GCA_041179365.1 Pseudomonadota bacterium | reverse complement strand
GTTTTGAGGAAAGCGTGAAACCGGGCCAGCCTAAGCGCGTGATCGCGCCTTCGCTCGAATATAACCAGCACACCCGCGCCTTTTTCGCGGCCAATCCTGGGTCAACGCGGCAAGATGCGATTGCGTCCTGGTGGGACAAGCGTGGGAAGAGAAAGTGAAGCGCCTCCTCATTGTCTACCATTCGCGCACCGGCGGAAGCGAAGCGATGGCGCGCGCGGCGGTTCAAGGGGCCACGCACGAATTGGAAGTTATTCTCAAATGCGCTGCCGATGCGGGCCCCGAAGACCTCCTCACCGCTGACGGTTATCTCTTCGCCTGCCCGGAAAATCTCGCCAGCATGTCGGGTGTGATGAAAGATTTCTTTGACCGCTGCTACTACCCGGTGCTCGGCCAGATCGAAGGTCGCCCCTACGCGACCATGATTTGTGCAGGATCAGACGGGGAGGGCACCGCGCGTCAGATGACGCGGATCGCGCTTGGCTGGCGCTTGAAGGTGGTGGCCGATCCGCTGATCATCTGCACCCATGCGCAGACACCCGGAGCGATCCTTGCGGCAAAGGTGATAGAGGCAGCGGCGCTTGCCAAGTGCCGGGAGCTTGGCGCTCTTTTCGGCGCGGGGCTGGCGATGGGGGCGTTTTAGGCCCCGCATCGTCTTTGCCAGCGCTGCTTGAATATCCAGCGCTCTATGCCGCCACACCCATTTCGGTCACTGCGAGCCCGCGATGGCCACTTCGATAAATTGAGGCTTGCCTTTGGGCTCACCCGTGTCTGGAAGCGACGGTTGGTCGCGGCCCGATGTTGTTGAAAGCGGCATGCCTGCGGCGGCCAACGAATAGGGTGACACGCGGTGCCGTGTACACAAGCCGCCAGCGCCGTCGCTAATCAGCGGCGTTTCAAATTCCACAGCAATCATTGCTTCGTGCGACCGATTCACGGTCCCGATGACCAATTGACCCGCGCCCAAATCAAGCACTACGCCAGTGCCGATTGGAACGCCGACCAGACCTTCAATCCGCGATCCCGTTTTTGAAAGGTCGCGCATCACGGCTTCGTAGCGATGATCGTCATGAATGACGCCGATGCGGCGGAACACCGTCCGGCGCTCTGAACGGAACAGCTCGGGTCCGTCAGGCTCGATTTTAAAGTCGCCATTGCCGATCCGTTCAAGGATCATTTCTTGCTTCAGTGCTTTTGAATAAATCCAGCCCTGAATGTAGAGCGCCCCTTTCGATTTGACCAATTCCAGCTGGTCAAAGGCCTCGACGCCTTCGACGGTGGTCTCCATGCCAAGCGCATTTGAAAGGCCGATGATTGCGGCGATGATTTTGGCGCTATTCTGGTCTTTCTGCGTGCAACTATCGACAAAACTCTTGTCGACCTTGATCTTGTCAAAAGGTGCCGATCTCAAATAGCTGAGCGAGGAATAGCCGGTGCCAAAATCATCAAGCGCTAGGCGGACACCAAGGTCTTTGAGGGCCTTGAAGGTTTGCTCGGTCGTCTCGCTATCCCCCATGAAGACGCTTTCGGTCAACTCAAGCTCGAGACGAGAGGGTTGAAGCCCTGAGTCTTCAAGCGCTGTCGTGACGACCGATGGAAAATCGGGATTGGTAAATTGCAGCGCCGAAACGTTGACAGCAACGCGCACCGCCTCTGGCCAAGCCAGCGCATCATGGCACGCCCTGTTCAGGGCCCAAGCGCCGAGCATGTTGATCAGGTTCGATTCTTCGGCGGCAGGGATGAACACACTCGGGCTAACATAGCCGCGCTCGGGATGTTCCCAGCGCATCAAAGCTTCCATACCCACGACCATATTGTCTTCGGTGCGGACAACGGGTTGGTAGTGGAGTTCGAGCAGGTCGCTATTCAGCGCCTCACGCAGATCCTCCATCAGGATTTCGCGTTCTTCGGATTCGTCCTGCATGTCGGCTGAATAGAAACGAAACTGGCCGCGACCGCCGTTTTTGGCCGCATAAAGCGCCATGTCAGCAGCGTGGACTAATTCTTCCCGCTCAAGTCCGTCATAGGGCGCAATCGCAACACCAACCGACGTGCCAATGATCGCCTGCTTGCCATCAATTGGATAGGGCTGCGATACGAGGTTTATGATCTTTTCGGCAAGCTCGCCCAACTGCCCCCGATCATCACAATCAGGGATCATGACCTGGAATTCATCGCCGCCGAGACGGCCGACTTCGCCCCGGTCACCGACGATCTGGCGGATCCTCTCGGCGGCCTTGCGCAGGACTTCGTCTCCCGCCTGATGGCCCATCGTGTCATTGACCTGCTTGAACCGGTCAAGATCGAGCATCAGGACAGCACAGCTCCGTTTTGCGGCCTTATAGGTGCTCAATGTCGAATCGAGCCGCTTGTTCATGCGGTGGCGGTTCGCAAGGTTTGTAAGGGAATCAAATTCTGCGAGACGGGAATCAACCAGTTTGCGCCCATATTCGATGCTAATGTCTTTAACGCTGCCGCGATATCCCGCGAATTCGCCCGACTCTTCGAATTTGGGCAGGCCCGAAAGTGACCAGAATATCTTTTGGCCCGTGCTGCCCGCATGCTTGCCGATCATCCGCACGGTCAGTTCGTTAATCTTGTTGCGCGAACTGAGTTGAAACTTGAAGGTTCGGTCTGATTTCTGATCGGGATCATCGGGATCAGCCTCGAACAGCGAAAATATCTGTCGGCCGATCACATCCTCTAGCGATAGTTCAAGCTGCTCGACCGCACTTGATGACATGTACGTAAGGCGGCCCTCTTTGTCGCTCGCCCAAAACCAGCCCATCGCGGCGCGTTCAAAATCATCGAGCAATTCCAGCCTTCGCCTCGCGTCCGACACCCCGGTGGCACCAAGGTCGCGCGCCTCGCTCGACGCGGCGCTCGGCGCCTCGCTCGGACCAGCGCTTCGGTTTCCCAGACTGCGAAAGAAAGTTTGCACTAATACCTACCCCAACCCGCGCCGCTTGATCGCTTTGCCTGTTTGTTTGACATTCATCCGTTTTGGCAGAAGTTCATTACGATTCTGCTAAGGAAGATTAAGGTCGCTCGGCGTGTGATTGCTATTGCTGCGCGGCAATGGGCAACAGAGTGCCGGCCTCTGATGTTCCCCGATCCGCGCCACCGATGGACGCAGATTGGCACGGTGGGTTTTGTAACACGCTAAGCCACTCTTTTTTGGGTCTATTTCCCTCATGCGACAATTTTGATAGACTGGCGGGAGAGACTGTCAAAAGTGGGAGAGAGACTATGACCGTTCGTTTCCATAAATTTGTGATCGCCGCGACGCTTGCCTTTGTCGCCGTGCAGCCGACGACCGTATTGGCGCAGGCCGAAAAAACGGTAAAAGGTGGATGGGATCTTGCAACCAATAAGGGAAACCGCACCGCGCCGCCCCTCGCCTGTGATCGCGGCCAAGCGTGTGATGATGCGCTGGCATGGTCTTGGGGTGAAAGCAATCAGCAGTCACTCGCCACCGCAGAGTTTACGCCCGCCAAGGGCGATGCGTTCTCAATGTGTGGCGGCACCGCATGCGACAATAGCGACGCATCGGGCAAGACGAGCCCTGTTACCCTTAACCAGCGGAATATGGCACCCGCCACGGGCCCCGGCTCCGTCGTGTTGCGGACCAACCCGCCAATTA
This sequence comes from Pseudomonadota bacterium, assembly GCA_041179365.1. GTDB lineage: Bacteria > Pseudomonadota > Alphaproteobacteria > Sphingomonadales > Sphingomonadaceae > Aquisediminimonas. The sequence goes on along the minus strand of JBEGTP010000038.1, from coordinate 6,058 downwards.
TGACAAAAGACGTGGCCGACAAGACGATGGCGGCTGATGACTGGAACCCTCAAAGCCGGTGCGCCAGCGGCAAACACTTCAAAGAGGTTGTCTTGATGCGCGGCATGCTCGCGATCACGCTGACCGATGTCTTGGTGTCTTCTTGCGATACAAGCGCGATTACGCTCAGTTATCAAAGCATGGCGATCAATGAAAAGGGATTGCCCAGAACGAAGACGAAGGGGCAGGCGTCGACAAAGTAGCGCTCCGCGCCGTTCTGCGCGTGTTGTGACTGGCAAAGGCCGCCGGTCTAAGCGGTCATCGCCCCGTGAACGGTTGCCCGGCAGTCAATCGACATGCCCCGAGCGCTCATAAGGGTGTTTGTGGCGTCGATATTGCGGCTGGGTACCGCGGCATCAACCGGAATAACGCGGTCGGCAACCCACAGCGCGTCGATCGTGTTGAGGATGTCTGCGGCATTGATCGCGTTTGACTCCGCAATGGCGAACAAACGGTTTGGCGCGATCTGCAATGCCCTCAGAATGGCGCGGGCAGCGGCGTTGTCGAAATTAATCTGCCCTGCAAGCGTCTCGCACGTCAGGGCCTCAGCCTCGGTTCCTCGCCGCAGTGCCCAATGGCTTTGCATGCGAAAGCGTGCGGCCTCGGTCCCTTCAAAAACCGGGGCGGGTGTCTTTACGTAAACATCGCGCCGAAACCAGCAATGAGTCAGAATGTCGGCGGCAATCTCGCGCTCTGGAAGGGATTGGCATTGCGCCAAGATCGTGCGCCACTCCGCCGTCAGGCACAGATCATCGCGCAGCCGCTCGGTGCAGGCGTGGCCGATATAGGCCAGATCACGCGCGGCGAGCGCAGTGATGACGTCGCCTGACCACACAGGCGACCAATGGTCGTGGAGATATTCATGCGCAAGATAGCTATCGTCCACACGGCGCAGCCGCGCATCAATCTCCTGCAAGACATTCGGGTCAACCAGCCCCAGCAGGCGAAGATGCGCAAAAGCCGCTTTGAAGCGTTCGGTCGAATTGCCCGCCATGCCCGCCGCCGTCGCCCGCACCAGCGCTTGAAACGGGGTCCGCTCCGCCCAACCTGGGAGCGTGTTATAACTGAGCGTGAAGGTCCCGCCGGGGCGGAGCCACTGAGCGGCAAGGTCGATGAGATGCTCCCGGTTTTGGGCGCTGACCCATGTGAGCACGCCGTGCGAGACAACATAGTCTGCTGTGCCGTCCGCCGCGCGCTTTTGATCGGCAAAGCTGCCGCACCGCAGCGCAATGTTGGTAAGGCCTATGGCGTCAATCGCCGCCTGCCCGCGCGTGATATGGTCTGGCATGGCGTCCACACCGATGAAGCGCCCTTGCGGATGCGAAGCCGCCGTCAGGATCAGCCCGAGCCCGTCGCCGCAGCCCAGATCAACATAGGTGAAAGACGCGGCGCCAACCCGCGGCGGGACCACCCCGCGCATCGCCAGCACCGCATCAAGCCAAGGCGGCTGGACCGGCTGGTGGCACTGGCTTGGGTAGCGTGTGTCAGCGACATAACCGTCAATCTGAGGAAAACCGGTCATTGCGTTGGCCTCAACCCACAGGGTGCGCGCGGCACGACACGCCCGCTTTCAGCAGCGCTGGATCGCCGCGCGACACGCGGTATGGCGGGAAGGCCGATTGCGGTGCAGACTTAATTTTTCTTGCGTCTGGTATCGTGCGGCGAATCGTCTCTTTCTTTGGGACCCCGTTTGCGTCCGGTTGCGAGTTTATCTCTTCCCTTAGGCTTTCCGGTCCGCGCGGCCTCTGGAACAGCCGGTGCAGGCGCGGTCCGGCCTTGGTGATCCGAACCAACGTCACCTTTCGGCCCTTCCTTGCGATCCGCCAGTTGAGTACCCGGTGCAGGCGTTGCCGCCCGGCTTTGGTGACCGTGTTTATCCCGCTCCTTGGGGCCTTCCCGTCGCTCTTCGGCTGCCTCAGTTGCAGGCGTTGGATCCGCCACTCGATCGTTGGTCGCTTCTTTCTCTTTTATCTTCGGCTTTCCCGTCCGCGCAGCATTGGGCGCACATTCCGACGGCGTGTCGTCATCGTCGGCCTTTTCGGCTGCGCGGCCAACATCTTCCTTATCCCGGCCTCCGCCTTTCGGTCCTCCTCTCGCACCGGCATGTTCGGTCGCGATCTTTGCCGTGGGACGGCCCGTGCGCTCTGCCGCATCATCATCGTTACACGCGCTATCGCCAGTCATTTGCGCGGCTTCGTTGAGCATCACCTGCCCTGCGGCGCTCACCGGTTCCGCGGGGGCGGCGACGGGCAGGCTGAGGGTCAGCAGCGCAGCGCCCGTGGCCGTGATCATCTTACCCATACGCCTATCCCTCACATTGTCAGACACCCAAGCGCGCAGCATGACGCCCAAACGTTCAATTACCAGCAAAATTTGCGTTTAGGGCCGCACCACTATCCCGATGCTTGGGTCTGCCGTACCCTTGAGCGTCGCGATAAATGCCTCTGCGGCGGCCTGTACACCGTCCCTATGATCAACAGTCACAAAGTCGTCCGTAAGCGCGACAAATCCCATCCAGCTGGCCGCCACCGCCTCTGCAAAGCCCTTTGGCCCAAGCGTTTTGATCGTGGCCGCAGCCTCGGTTGGCGCAAAGAAGAGGGTTGGCGAGGGGCCGGGAAGCGGCACATCCGATCCCTGCCGCGCACCAACATGGGTGACGCCGACCGCGCTGCTATATTTGAGCGCATCGCCCAAATGCGTGTGCACGGCGCGACCGACAGCGGCATTGCCCGCGAAATCGACCGCGACACTTGTGACAGGCGCAAGCGTTGAAATAGCGCTATAGTCGACCACCTGATCATAAAGCCCGCTCCGCTCAACAAACGCCACATGGGCGGCAGACGTCAGCCCGATCCGCTTAATGCCCGGAGAGGTCAGCTTCGCACAATGCGCCAGCGCCATAGCGGTTTTGGAGGATGCACTCGTCATCACGACTTGCTCGGCTCCAAACCAGCCTTCGCGGCGCATCATCGCCTCAATCAAAAAGCCCGTTTTAAAAAGCGGCCCAAAGATCATCCGCGCGTCTTCGCGTGCCGGGTCATGTTCGGGGTCTGCATTCAGGCGGCTATAGTGATTGTAAATCGCGGCCATCGGCTGCCGGTAGTCGGTCGTGTCGAGGAAGCCGCCCGGCGCGATGTTTCCGGGCATCACATTAAGATGCGTGCCCATCGGCAAATAACCGTAGACGCGTTCTCCCACTGCGATGTCAGCGTGGTTCGATGCTTCGACAATAGCGTGGCCCCACATCGGAACAATCCCCTGATCGACAACGCCGGTCGGAAAGAAGTTCCAATACCCAAACATATCGCCGATCACGGCATAGGTGACATTGTTTGCAGTGACCGCGAAGCTTTCGACTTTTAAGCGGACGGCGTCTTCGCGGAGCGGCGGCAGCGCTACGTCTCCTAGGCTCATTTGGCTGAGCTCAGTTTTCATAACGTGGATCAATTGTGCCATGCGCCTCTCCTTTCGCTCTTTTGCGAGCCACTGGTTTTGGCTATAGAGCAATGATGATGGAGACAATATAGATGATCGCACGCACCATAGCATCCCTGTCCTTGGCCGGTCTTGTGGTATTGGGGGCAATCGCGGCGAAGCCCGCCGCCAACCCTGTGTCGGGCTTGGCGCTCTACAAAATGCAGTGTGCCATGTGTCACGCCGTTGTAGCGGGCAAAAACGGGGTTGGCCCTTCACTCGCCAAATTTTACGGGCGCAAGCCAGCCTTGGCTCCGGGTTTTGCATATTCGCCCGCGATGAAGGCGTTCAAAGGCAAATGGGACGCAGCGACCCTCGACCGTTTTTTGAGCGACCCTAGAGTGGCTGTGCCGGGAACCAAAATGACCTATCTTGGCCAAAAGGATCCCACCAAGCGCGCTGACCTAATCGCGTACCTCGCGACCTTACGCTAAGGTTTCTGGCCGTCCAGTCCCCAAGCGAGGGTTTCACCGCTGTGAAAGGGCACAAGGTGCGTACCGCCAAGCATGAGCTGCTCGGGCACGGGCGTTGGCCTCCGCGTCATGGTGATTGTGCCCTGGTTGAGCGGCAGGCCGTAAAAGCGCGGGCCATGCTCTGAGGCAAAGCCCTCAAATTTGTCGAGCGCGCCTTCCTCATCAAACACGGTGACATAGCTCTCAAGCGCAAAAGGCGCGTTGAACAGGCCCGCGCACCCGCACGCCGATTCCTTCGCGCTGATGCTATGCGGCGCGCTATCGGTGCCCAGAAAAAATTGGGATGAGCCCGACGTGGCGGCTTTGCGCAAGGCCAGTCTGTGATGCTCGCGCTTGGCAACAGGAAGGCAGTAGGCGTGAGGGCGCAGTCCGCCTGCAAACAGAGCGTTTCGGTTGATGTGGAGGTGCTGCGGTGTGATGGTTGCGGCAATGTTAGCGCCAGCTGACTCAACAAAGGAAACGGCTTCGGCGGTCGTTATATGTTCAAAGACGATTTTAAGCGCGGGAAAGTCAGCAACAATGCGGCTTAAGCTGCGCTCAATAAACACCGCTTCGCGATCAAAAATGTCTACAGCAGCGTCGGTCACTTCGCCGTGAATGAGAAGCGGCATGCCAATTTTCTCCATCCGGGCGAGGGCTCGGTGGATGTGGGCGACGTCCGTCACACCGTGCGCAGCGCCAGTCGTCGCATGTGCCGGGTAAAGCTTGGCTGCCGTAAAGACACCCTGGGCATGTCCCGCTTCAAGTTCATCGGGGTCGCTATCGTCGGTGAGGTAACAGGTCATCAGCGGCGTAAAAGCAGCGCCTGCTGGCAAAGCAGCAAGGATTCGCCCGCGGTAATCCGCAGCGGCTGTGACCGTTGAAATCGGCGGCGAAAGATTGGGCATGATGATCGCGCGTGCAAATTGCCGCGCTGTATGGCCGATGACCGCTTGAAGCATTGCGCCATCGCGGACATGGATGTGCCAATCATCAGGGCGGCGAAGGGTGATGCTCTCGATCATGTGTGTCTGGCTCTTGGGTTTGTGATGAATACTCCCTAAATGAGCAGCATGATGAAAACCACCCTTGTTGACCGCGCCGTGCTCCGCCTTTCAGGGGAGGATGTACGCGGCTTCCTTCAAGGGCTCATTACAAATGATGTTTTGGGCGGGCTCCCTGTCTGGGCCGGGCTGCTCACGCCGCAGGGCAAGGCGCTGTTTGACTTCATTGTTTGGGACGACGGTGATGATCTGTTGATCGATTGTGAGGCAGCGCAGGCCGATGCCCTCATCAAACGCCTCTCTGTTTACCGGCTGCGTCGCCCTATCACCATCCTGCGCGACGCGACGCTTGCCGTGCACTGGGCACGCGAAGGGGCGCAAGGCGCGCCTGATCCGCGCCTCACGGCACTAGGGAATCGCTGGATCGCGCCGCCAAGCGACGCCGCGCAAGGCTGGCACGCGCACCGCCTTTCGCTCGGCGTGGCCGAAGGTGCCGATGAGCTGGGTCAAGACAAGACGCTTTGGCTAGAGGCCAATGCGGCAGAGCTGAACGGCGTTAGTTTTGCAAAAGGCTGTTATATCGGCCAGGAAAATACGGCGAGGATGCACTACCGGGCCAAGGTGAACAGGCGGCTCTTTGTGGTGCCAAGCGGCGGCGTAGAGCGACGCGCGGTCGATGCATTTGGCGATGCGCTCATACCGGCGTGGTTGTCACACGTGCTTGCCCAATCCTCCAAAGTGTAACCACTCCCATTGCCATCCAGATAATGTTGAGAACAGCAGAGGGGATGGCGCCATTCCACCCACTGTTGATCACAAACCCGATTGCACCGATCACGTTCATCCACTGATAGGGTCGGGATTGCGCACCAAGGCGGCCCGTTGAAAGAAGAATATAGGCCGCGAGAATCAACGCCGCGCCGATCCAGCCAACGATTTCAATGAGAGTTTCTGTCATGGGCTTAAAACCTAAGCATCCACCGCGCGCTTAGCAAGGACAGTTGACCGCCCTTATCGTGCGTCGCTACCGCAACACCAGTTCGGTTGCGCAAGAGGGGACTAGGGGTGGCGTGGTTGGTGCCTATTTTC
>JBEGTP010000037.1:0-10215 GCA_041179365.1 Pseudomonadota bacterium | reverse complement strand
AGGCCAGTCGCAGTGTAAATCAGCGCTGGGCCATCAATATCGGCGAACGCTTGTGCGGTCGCCACGTTGATACCAGCAGCTGCATCCACATTGCTTTGCGGCGGCAATGTGCCAATTTTTGAGGGCGCATCATTAACAGCAACGATTGTAACAGGAACCCGCGCCGTTGACGTTCCGCCCTGCCCGTCCGAAATGGTATAGATAATCGTATCTGTGCCGTTGAAATTTGCGTTCGGCGTATAGCTGATCGTCCCATTGGCGTTGATGACAACGGTCCCGTTGGTCGCCGATGCGCTTGTGACTGTGAGCGGATCGCTATCGGGGTCGGTATCGTTCAAGAGTACATTGACGGTTGTTCCCGCCGTATCCTCATTCACCGTTAGTGTCGCATCATTGACTGCAGTTGGCGCTGGATTTGTTACCGTCCAGCTAAAGGCTTGTGTCGTGCTCAGACTGCCATCGCTCGCCGTCACGACCACGTTATAAACACCGCCGCCAATTTGAGAGGCAGACCGGTCAATCGTGCCCGAAATCACACCGGTACTGCTGTTGATCGTCAAACCAAGAGGAAGACCTGCCGCGCTATAGGTCAGCGCAGGACCATCAATGTCCGCAAACGCCCCAGCCGTCGCTATGCTCGTGACAAGTGCGGCATCTAAGTTAGTCTGTGGTGGGAGCGACCCCACACTTGTTGGCGCGTCGTTGACGGCTACAACCGTTACCGGAACGGTCGCTGTAGACGTGCCACCTTGACCATCGCTGATGGTGTACGTGATCGCGGCGGTGCCATTGTAGTTCGCGTTAGGCGTAAAAGTCAGCAGACCGCCCGCGCCGATTGTCACAGTGCCATTGGTCGCAGATGCGCTGACGATTGTCAGGGGATCCCCATCTGGATCCACATCATTAGCGAGTACATTCACGGTCGTGCCCGCTGTGTCTTCATTCACGATCAGCGTCGTATCATTCGTCGCAGTCGGTGTTGGATTGGCAACCGTCCAGCTGAAAGCTTGGGTTGTACTGAGGCTACCGTCACTTGCTGTGACGACGACCGCGTAAACGCCGCCGCCTGCCTGCGAAGCCGACCGGTCAATCGTACCAGAGATAACACCCGAACTGCTATTGATAGACAGGCCAAGTGGGAGTCCGGTCGCGCTATACGTCAGCGCAGGGCCATCAATGTCGGCAAAAGCCCCTGCCGTCGCGACGCTTGTAATAACCGCAGCGTCAAGATTGGCCTGGGCGGGCAGCGTTCCCACTTTCGTCGGCGCATCATTGACCGCAACAACCGTCACTGGCACCGTCGCGGTGGATGTGCCGCCTTTGCCGTCGCTAATCGTATAGGTAATCAGCGCTGGCCCATTGTAATTTGCATTGGGCGTGAAGGTCAAAAGTCCACCAGCGCCGATTGTTACCGTTCCGTTCGTCGCCGTTGCGCTTGTAATTGTCAGCGTATCGCCGTCAACGTCAGTATCATTGGCCAATACGTTGATCGTTGTCCCCGCCGTATCCTCATTCACCACGAGTGTCGTATCGTTGACAGCGACAGGCGGATCATTGACCGGCGCGAGGTTGATCGTCGCGGTAGTTGTCGCCTGTTCGCTTGTCGCATCGCCAGTTAGGCCAGGGTCAATACCTGTATTGCCGCGATCATTGAACACGAAGGTTGCGATCACAGCGCCGTTCAAATTTGTCGTCGGCGTATAAACAAGCGCGCCTGTTGTGATGGCATTTTGGATTGCGGCCCGTTGCCCCTGCACGGAAACACTGGTTGCGCTGATCTGTGTAATCGTCAGGAATGGCGTTGCCGCAAAATTGAGCGCACCAGAGCCGGCGGGCACGGTGATCGTCAGAAGAACTGCGCTTGTTCCAGCATCAACATCTGCCAAAGTAACGCCGTTCAGCGTCACAGCCGTATCCTCAGTACCCGCATAGGTGGCGGGGACGCTAATCGTCGGCGTATCATTCACCGGATTGACGTTAAAGGTGATCGTATTCGCCGTCGGATCGAGGTCAATACCACCATTGGCAGTGCCGCCATTATCCTGCACTTGGAAGGTGAATGTGGTGAGCGCTGTGCCGTTGGCATTGAGCGCGGGCGTCCAGACCAAACGTCCAAGGGCTATATCGGCTGCGGTCACGGTGCCGCCCGCTGCAACCGCGACGCCATTATTCGTGAGCGTCCCGGCAGGAAGCGAACCGATTTTGACGGCAAGAAACGCATTTGCATCTAAGACATCGGTGAACCCAAAATCAGCCGCTGTCAGCGTTACCGCCGTATCTTCATTTGTAGTGATCGTCTTATCCGCGCCAGACGGCGCGTCGTTAACCGACAGAACATTGATGTAGGCAACAGCTGTATTAGACCCCTGCGCGCCGTCATTCACGGTTACATTGATAACCCGTTGGGTTGTGTTCGGATTTTCTGAGGTGTTGTTGAACGTGATCGCGCGGATCGCCGCTGCGTAATTTGCCTCTGTACCGACACCCGTCAAGGTGATGGTGCTACCCGTAATCGTATAGGTGATGCCGCCCGTCAGCGCGCCCGTGGCCGCAGCAGATCCGTTGACCAGCAATTGATCGCTTGTTTGCGGATTGGTGAGCGTAATCGTCGCCGAACTCAGCGTCGATCCGTTGCCATCGAATGCCAGACTATTGGCGGTTGCAATCGCGACCGCCGCGCCGTTTTCGGTAAAAGTGCCCGTCGTATTATTCGCAACAACGCGTACGTCATCGATCAGCGTTCCGCTGCCGTCCCCCGCAAGCGGTGCCGCTCCACCAAGCGAACCGGCCGACGCGAGACGGAGCGTCGTTGACGCGCTCGTCGCCGTGAATGTGACGCCGTAGGTTTCCCAACTGTCTGTCGTTGTAAAACTATCAAGTGTCGTTCCGTTGATGAGAACCGAGAATCGATCGCCAATGTTTGCATTGGTGCGATTGACCGCCTGAAGGAAGACCGTGTACGTTTGACCCACGACGGTCGCTACCGTCGTTTCGGCATAGCTTGGCGTCGTCGTCGGCGAGCTGACGCCCCCTTCAAGCTCAATAAAATTAGCGCCTTCTGGGTTGGCCGGGATGCCGTACGATGCTTCCGTGCTACTCACTTCAGACGTAACGTTCGACGTCCAACCCGTAAAGCCGCTTTCAAAGCCACCATTGGTGAGCAAATTAGTGCCTGTAAGCGCGACCACAGGCGGATTGCGATTAAGCGTCACGCCTAATTCAAATCCATCACCCTGCCCAGCCGACACGCCAAATGTTAATGTCGTAAACGTCCCGTTTACCTGAACGCTGCCCGCCGCCGTGCCCGTTGCAGCATTTAAACTCGATTCAGTCCCCGCGCTCGTTGCCCCAGCTACCCGCGTAATTGTCGTAGCCGTCACAAGCAAATGCGCCGGGCCCGCAAGCCGCGTCAGCGTGCCAGCACTTGTCAGCGTCAGCGTCGCACTATTTGTTGTCGTCCCAAGCAAGCCGCCCAATCGATCGATATTGATGATCGGGTTTGTAACAGCCTCACTAAAGGTAATCGTGATCGTGCCCGTTTGCCCGGCCGCCGCAGAGTTGAACACTGTCGAGAGTGAAGGTGTGCCCTGAACGCCGTTCGTAAAGGCAGCGATATTGTTGAACGTGTCGTTGACGGTTCCGGTAAAATTGCCTGTGCCGTTCGTCAGTGCAATTGTTGTGGTTACACCGTTTATAACCTGTGAGCCGCCCTGCCCCGCGATGGTCCATGCGCCGCTGTTTGTAATTTGCAGCAAGCCGCTGAACCGATCAGATACGAGAACCGACGCCTCAACCAGCCCTGATCGCGATTCCAGATCCCAATCACCGCCAAGCGCTGCCGCGCCTGTGCCGTCGCTAGAAGCTGCAACGTCCGCACCGGTAGCACGCGCGACAGCATCGATGAAGGATTGCCCTGCATCGTCGATTGTCACATCGCAACCGTAGATCAGAATATCACCGCTCGCGCTTAGCTTTGACCCAATTGCCGCGAAGGAAGACGCGAGCGATCCGGTAATCGCACCGTAATCCACAACCGTCGTGCCGAGTGCAAACTTGTTTGCAGCACCGTGACTAACGATATGAATTGCATCAATATTAGACCGGCCAGCGAGGGCGGTCATGATCTGATCTATGCCGTCACGCGCACCGTCGATCAGAATAATTTCGCCTCGCCCTTGCCAATCATCAACAAGTGTCTGGTAGTCCGCTATACTGGTATCGATAAAAATAACGGACTGACTTGCGGTGTCGGCAACTACATCAAGTCGCAACACAGCGGCGTCAGCGACGGCCCAGAGATGATCAACCTTGACCATCGATTGATCAGACTGACTAACACTAGCGGCCCTAGCCTGAGCGACACCGCTTTCGCGATCAGGGGCCTGCAAAACATCTGGCAACGAACCATCTTTTGCAAATTGCAGGTCAATTTCAAGGCGGCCAAATCCGCTATCGGTCACCACCTTATTATCTGGCTGCAGAACGTCTGTTGTGGTCGCAACAACAGCACCATCGAACATCATGCGCGGCTCTAGCGCTATCAAGTGAGGCGACTGCGCCGCGCGATGGAGAACTCTATTTTTACCCGACGACCTGTTATTACGCGACATTGGTCACCCCCAAGAAATTGATCAGTTTAATTGAAAGACCAAAGAAATTGCTTTGGGCGTCTTTCAGATCAACTTCTCTTAAGCAATATAGTTAACAAAGCGTTTTAGCAATTGATTGCACCCCCAAAGCGGGCGCGCGCGACTCGGCTCATCGCGCGTACGATTCGCTTTGGCGATTAAATCGCTGAGCGCTTTCGTTTTGAGATTTGCACGACTAAATTTGCGCTGCATTTTGAAGGCAGCCAGCGGCAACCGCCGCCCTCAGAAAGAGCGCGGAATTTGCAATAAGATGACAGAAAATGGTGGAGCCTAGGGGAGTCGAACCCCTGACCTCTACACTGCCAGTGTAGCGCTCTACCAGCTGAGCTAAGGCCCCAATTTATTGGTCTGCGCGCGCCTCTATGCTAGGAGCGGCGCGCGCGCAAGTATCAGATGTCCGCCTTATTGCCGTCGTCACCAACGTCAACGCCTAGGTCATCGTCGCCGCCGAGATCAACCTCATCATCGGGCGACACTTCGGCATCTTCATCAACATCAATGTCAAGATCGGCACCCAGATCAGCGTCCGCGCCCTGTTCGGCATTGGCTTCCGCTTTTTCCGGCTCATCAAATGGCAGCGGCTGTTTTGATTTCAAGACAGGATCAGGATGCCAAGCATAGCTACAAGCGATGCAAGCGCAGGGCTCTTCTTTTCCAAGATCGTAAAAGCGCGTTGCGCATTTTGGGCACGTCCGTTTTGTGCCCCATTCTGGCTTCACCATGAGCCCTATAGCCTTTCGCCGTAAACATGAATCAAGAAGGCCGGAGAGTCTCCCCGGCTTGGTCGGCCCGCGCCTTGCCATAGTGATGCGCCGCTGTCAAAGACACCCGTACAATGACGATCAACAATCTATCCATTTCCCCTGGTTCACCCCTGAAGGGCGCAGTGCGCGTCCCCGGCGACAAATCCATTTCGCATCGCGCGCTGATGTTATCAGCGCTCGCGATTGGTGAAAGCGTCATCTACGGTCTGCTTGAAGGAGAGGATGTGCTCTCGACAGCAGCCGCAATGCGCGCGATGGGTGCTCACATCGAACGCGGCGAAGACGGCGCATGGCGGGTCCACGGCGTTGGCGTTGGTGGCCTGCTTCAGCCGGACGCGGCGCTTGATATGGGAAATTCCGGAACGTCGACGCGCCTTTTGATGGGACTTGTCGCCAGCCATGCCATTTCGGCCACATTTGTGGGTGATGCCTCTCTATCAAAGCGCCCGATGAGCCGGGTCTCAGATCCACTTGGCCTGATGGGTGCTGATATTACCGCCAGCCCCGGCGGACGACTGCCGCTCATGGTGCGCGGTGCTTGCCCCGCCGTACCGATAACCTATACACTCCCAGTCGCATCGGCGCAGGTAAAAAGCGCGATTTTGCTCGCCGGTTTAAATACGCCGGGCATAACGCGCGTCATTGAGCCTGTACCCACGCGCGATCATAGCGAAAGGATGCTTGCTGGCTTTGGTGCTGATCTCACCGTTGAAACCGATGCAGCGGGCGTCCGAACTATTTCTCTTCGCGGTGAAGTTGACCTCAAGCCCCAATCGATCGACGTGCCCGGTGATCCATCCTCTGCTGCCTTCCCGATCGTCGCGGCCCTTATTATTCCGGGCTCAGACGTAACAGTCCTCAACGTTGGCATGAACGCGACCCGCGCGGGGCTCTTTAAGGTCTTGCAACAAATGGGTGCCGATTTGACGCTCGCGAATGAGCGAATCGTCGGCGGCGAGCCCGTCGCCGACATCACGGCAAAACACAGCGCTTTGAAGGGTATTGATATTCCATCAGAAGTTGCCCCCAGTATGATTGATGAATTTCCAATTCTTTTTGTGGCGGCAGCCTGCGCAACGGGCGTCACACGCACGTCTGGGCTCGATGAGCTGCGGGTGAAGGAATCAGATCGACTGGCACTCATGGCGCGCGGGCTTGCGCAGATTGGCGTCTCCATCGAAGAACGAGAAGATGGCTTGGTGATCCACGGATGCGGCGGCGACCTGCTGCCCGGTGGCAATCAGCCCCCGCTCATAGAAGCCGCGCTCGATCACCGGATTGCAATGAGTTTTGCCATTGCCGGACTTAACACAAAGGGCGGCGTTTTGATCGACGATATGAGCCCCGTGGCGACAAGCTTTCCCGGTTTTCAGGCGATGTTAGACGCGCTGAGAGCCACATGACGACGGGCGTTGCAAATATCGTCGGCCTGTGTGGAAGCGTGTTGTTCATAATTGCGTTTTCATATGCAAACCGGGCAAAGCAGATGAATAAGGTCCTTTTTAATGGCCTTAATCTCATTGGCGCCTTTCTGCTCCTAGCGTCACTCTGGGTGAATTTTAATCTGCCTGCGTTCGCGCTAGAAGTTTGCTGGGCCTTGATTGCGTTTACCGGACTAATAAGCGCGCTGCGTGACCGCGGTGGGCAGGCGTGATTATTGCCGTTGATGGGCCGGCCGCGTCGGGCAAGGGAACGATTGCCCGTGCCTTGGCAGCAGTGTTTAGCTTGCCTTACCTTGATACTGGCCTTCTCTACCGCGCGGTAGGCATCGCAACGCTGCGCGCTGGCGGCGACCCGCAAAACGCGCAAGATGCGCTTGCGTCCTGTGGTTTCAGCGAGGCCATGCTGCACGACCCCGACATAAGGACCGAGGCGGCCTCGCGTGCTGCCTCTATGGTATCCGCGCACCAAATCGTTCGTGATAAACTCTTGGCGCGACAGCAAAACTTTGCCAGTCAGCCCGTCGGTGCCGTTCTGGATGGGCGAGACATTGGATCCGTTATCGCGCCGCATGCCGATGCGAAACTCTTCGTCACCGCGACGGCAGAAACCCGCGCCGCGCGTCGCACCAATGAACTCACGGCAAACGGTATGAACGTTGAATTTGCGCATGTCCTCGTCGACATCAAAGCGCGCGACGAGCGCGATGCGAGCCGGAGCGCCGCACCGCTGCGGCAAGCCGAGGACGCCGACTTGCTTGATACCACCGATATGAGTATAGAAGAAGCCGTCCAACAGGCGATACGGCTTGTGACGGCACGCTTGAGTCGTCGGCAGAAATAGCCGGCCCGGCGCTTGGAGCTCCTCCGAGCGCCCTTTTGTTTTGAGCGACTGTCACCAGCAAGATCGGTTTGCGGATGCTGTAAGGGCATGGTGCCCGTATGGCAGCTTGGCCAGACAAGACCAGCGGAACCAACCGCTTGGCCAAAATAAAATATGAAGACAGGAACTCTAACCTATGGCGACTGCGCCCAACCCAACCCGCGATGATTTTGCGGCCCTCCTCAACGAATCTCTTGGCGGTGAAAACGAAGGCTTTGAAGGCCGCGTTGTCAAAGGCTATGTCACTTTAATTGAAAACGACTTTGCTGTCGTTGATGTTGGCCTCAAGTCTGAAGGCCGCATTGCCCTTCGCGAATTCTCAATGCCCGGACAGCCTTCGACCCTAAAAGTAGGCGACGAAGTTGAAGTCTATGTGGACCGCGTTGAAAACGTGAATGGGGAAGCCATGCTCAGCCGGGACCGCGCACGCCGCGAGGCCGCTTGGGATTTGCTCGAAACCGAATTTTCGAAATCGACCCGCGTTGAAGGCACCATCTATGGCCGCGTCAAAGGCGGCTTTACTGTTGATCTTGGCGGCGCTGTTGCGTTCCTTCCTGGTAGCCAGGTTGATATTCGTCCTGTGCGCGATGTCACGCCGCTCATGGATATTTTGCAGCCCTTTCAAATCCTCAAAATGGACCGTAAGCGCGGCAACATCGTTGTTTCGCGTCGGGCCATCCTCGAAGAAACCCGTGCTGAAGCTCGCAGCGGCTTGCTCCTGAACCTCACCGAAGGTCAGATCATCGAAGGCGTTGTAAAGAACATCACAGATTACGGCGCGTTTGTTGATCTTGGCGGCATTGACGGCCTGCTTCACGTGACCGACATCAGCTATAAGCGCGTCAACCATCCTTCAGAAGCGATCAACATCGGCGACACCCTTAAGGTGCAGATCATTCGCATCAACAAGGATACACAGCGCATTTCGCTTGGGATGAAGCAACTTGAGAGCGATCCTTGGGATTCGGTGGTCGCCAAATTCCCAGTCGGCGCTAAGCTGACTGGCCGCGTAACCAACATCACGGAGTACGGTGCGTTTGTTGAGCTTGAAGCTGGCATCGAAGGCCTCGTCCACGTTTCTGAGATGAGCTGGACCAAGAAGAACGTCCATCCTGGCAAGATCGTTTCAACGAGCCAAGAAGTCGATGTCATCGTTCTCGAAGTTGACGAAGAAAAGCGTCGCATTTCGCTCGGCCTCAAGCAAGCTGTTTCAAACCCTTGGGATGCCTTTGCATCGGCGCACCCCGTCGGCACGCAAATCGAAGGCGAAGTCAAAAACGCCACAGAATTTGGTCTCTTCATTGGGCTGGAAGGCGATGTCGACGGCATGGTTCACATGTCCGACATTGCTTGGGGCGTTTCGGGTGAAGAAGCCCTTGCCCTCCATGCCAAGGGTGAAATGATCACCGCCATCGTTCTCGACGTCGATGTTGAAAAAGAACGCATCTCGCTCGGCATCAAGCAGCTTGAAAAGGGTGCTCCTGCGGTTGGCAGCGGAAGCAGCAGCAACGCAAGCAGCGGCACAAGCGCAGCTGGCGGCATTGCCAAAAACAGCATCGTCACAGTCACAATTCTTGAAGTCAAGGATGGCGGACTTGATGTGCAGGCGGGTGATGACGGCGCAACCGGCTTTATCAAGCGCACCGACCTCGGCCGGGATCGCGATGAGCAACGCCCTGACCGCTTCCAAGTTGGCCAGAAGCTCGACGCGATGGTCATCGGTTTCGATCGTTCGAAGAAGCCAAACTTCTCGGTTAAAGCGATGCAGCTTGCCGAAGAGAAGCAAGCCGTTGCCCAATATGGATCCTCTGATTCGGGTGCATCGCTTGGCGACATTCTTGGCGAAGCTCTCAAAGCGCGCGGCGACAAGAAGTAAGTTTTAGTTTGAAAATGAGGCCCGGTGTTCAACTCGTTGGACGCTGGGCCTTATTTGCAAGCTATTGTCATATAGACAAAAAAGTCCCTCGGCTAAAGAGCGCCTAGTTCGCCGACTACATATTTGCTTGCATCTTAACCTAAAATGATCGACATTCATTTAATGGCTGTTGCGATCCAGTCGAGTGACGTTGTGCGTAGTTTGCTGACGATCCTTGACTGCCGAATGTTTCCCGTGGGGGGAAGCGAGTATCTGACCGCGGCAGTCTAGGAGGATTGATGATCAGGTCTGAGCTGGTTCAACTGTTGGCCGCGGAAAATCCCGCTTTGTCAGCGCGTGAAGTTGAAACAATTGTTTCGGTATTTTTTGATGAAATTTCTGAAGCTATGGCTCGCGGGGGACGCGTTGAGCTCCGCGGTTTTGGCGTGTTTTCGACCCGTAGCCGTGTCGAACGGATGGGCCGTAACCCGAGAACAGGGTCGAGCGTTGATGTCCCGCCGAAGCGGGTTCCCTATTTCAAGCCCGGCAAGGAAATGCGCGCTAAGCTTAACACTTAGGAGCTGATTTCAGACAGGCTTTAACGCGTCAGCGGGTTCCTGCACGT
>JBEGTP010000036.1:0-3504 GCA_041179365.1 Pseudomonadota bacterium | reverse complement strand
GCGCCTTTCGGCGCTGCCAAGGCCTGCATGAGGGGTTGTGCATCAGGGCAACAGTATCTCGTTAATCCTGCGCCTTAGTGATAAATTCGCCATTGAAGGGTAAATCGAATGCTGTAACATGCGCGTCGAGAACTTTTGGGATCCCTATTGAATGACGAAACTGAGTGGCAGCGATACGAAGAGCACGCTTTATTGCTCTTTCTGCGGTAAATCGCAGCATGAGGTCCGCAAGCTGATTGCAGGCCCTACGGTGTTTATCTGCGACGAATGCGTTGACCTGTGCAACGACATTATCCGCGAAGAGACCAAAACAGCACTTGTTGCGAAAAAAGACGGGGGCGTGCCGACGCCGCAAGAGATTTGCGACGTTCTTGATGACTATGTCATTGGTCAAAAACAGGCCAAGCGTGTCTTGTCCGTCGCTGTTCACAACCATTACAAGCGTCTCAATCACGGGGCCAAGGGCGCTGACGTTGAGCTTGCCAAATCGAACATCTTGCTCGTCGGGCCGACCGGTTGCGGCAAGACCTTGCTGGCTCAAACGCTCGCGCGAATCCTTGATGTGCCCTTTACGATGGCGGACGCGACGACCCTTACCGAGGCGGGATATGTTGGCGAGGACGTTGAAAATATCATTCTCAAGTTGCTGCAAGCGTCTGATTATAATGTTGAGCGAGCCCAGCGTGGGATCGTTTATATCGATGAAATCGATAAAATCAGCCGCAAGGCCGAAAACCCGTCAATCACGCGCGATGTGTCGGGCGAGGGGGTTCAACAGGCTCTGCTCAAGATGATGGAAGGCACGGTTGCCAGCGTCCCCCCCCAAGGCGGACGCAAGCACCCTCAGCAAGAATTTTTGCAGGTCGATACGACCAACATCCTTTTCATCTGCGGCGGTGCATTTTCTGGGCTTGAAAAGATCATCTCTGATCGACTCCAGGGAAAATCAATCGGGTTTGGCGCGCATGTCTCAAATCCAGAAGACCGCCGAACGGGTGAAATCTTGAAGCAGGGTGAGCCAGAGGATCTGTTGAAGTTCGGTCTCATTCCTGAGTTCGTCGGCCGACTTCCCGTTATCGCAACGCTTGAAGATCTTGATGTTGAAGCGCTCGTAAAGATTTTGACCGAGCCCAAGAACGCCTTGGTGAAGCAGTACCGGAAGCTCTTTGAAATGGAAGATTCGGATTTGAACTTTACCGATGACGCGCTGATTTCGGTCGCCAAAAAGGCGATCCTGCGCAAAACCGGTGCGCGCGGGCTGCGTTCGATCCTCGAATCGATATTGCTCGATACGATGTTTGATCTTCCTGCCGAAGATGGCCTTGATTCCGTAATGGTTGATGCCGATGTGGTTGAAGGCCGCAAAGATCCAGTGCGCGTCTATGCCAAAAAAGCGAAGGAAGATGCCGCCTAACGCGTTTTACTAAGAAGAGTGTCGATGCGCGCAACCATCGCTTGGTAGCGCGTGCTGCTCTGGTTGCCAAAGCGCGCGCGAAATTGGTTTTCAGTCATCCCCTCCATGAGCGCGAGCACATTGGGGGGCAGAATGAGGCCTTCTGTCGCGCGGCTGACGGCAGCACCCGCGGCGTTGGCACTCTCGTCTCCAGTCGCGAGGCGACCGAAATAGATGCCTGATCGGTCGGCGGCTAAATCAACGAAGGAAAAGCCCGATCCGCCTGGGCCACTATCAGAGACTTCTTTCCACGTGCCCATTGTGAGCGACAAATCCGTTCCCAATACTGCGGTCATGATGGCTGAAAGCACCCAATGCTTGGGTAGGTCCGTCCGCCCTAGCAGCAAGGTCTCAGGGCGCGGGGCAGCGCACGCTAAGGCTTTGCTGTCGATGTCTCCCGCAAGCCTACCGACGTCGCGCGATACAATCAGCATACCAAGGGCAACGAAACGCGCGCGATTGGCATCCGCCCCAGTGTCCGCGAGAATTCGACCTGAAAAGGCGCGCCGAAGGTGTTCGGTGAAGTCTGTGGAAGGCTGGTCGCGCGCGGCCTTCGCGAGGGCGCAATAAACCGTAAGAGTTTGGCTTGGATCAACCGTGCGACCGCGCGATTGGTTGAGCGCGGCATAGAGGTGCGAGTCTTTAGGGATCTTGAGCGTCGCAAACACGCCGTAATCGCGCAGTTCGAGTTTCTGGATCATCGCTTCTGGAGGCGGAAGGGCGATGCCGCGCCGCGCCAAGACCCAGCGGCCCAAGCGCATAGCGAAGCGAAAAATGAAATTAGGAACGGGCAGGCGGCCGATCTTGCCAGTGAGCGTTGGGAAGCCGTCGCCACGCGGCGTCGCTTGCCCTTTGATATTCAGGTAAAGTCCGGCGCCGACGGGCACACTGGTTTGCAGCGAAAGGCCTCCTTCCTTGCGCGAAAACAACGCCCGGTCGATGCCCATAAGCTGCGCTGCCAAGTGAACCGAGTGGGTCATCTTATCCCAAGGGATGGCGATCTGTGTCGGTGCTGTTATGCCGGTGGTCGATTTGACGCGTTCAAAAGTCTCTTGCGCGTCATGCACCTGCGCGGCTGTCGGCGGCGGTAAGCGCATCGTATCAGGAGACAGGCTGAACATAGAGGCGAAAAGAAGTGCGACGATCACCAGACACCAAACGCGCTTACGCATGAACCAGCGGCGCGCGCGCGGTGGGGCAGATTTGAGCGGGTCCATAGCACGCAGGCTATAGCAAGAGGCGAAGGAACTGTGCTACGAATTGCATCATGAACGTCCATAATTTTACCGTCCGCGCGGCCGATGGCAGCGAAATGAAGCTCGCAGAATTTGCTGGTGGCCCGATCCTGATCGTCAACACGGCTTCGAAATGCGGATTTACCCCGCAATATGAAGGCCTTGAGCAACTTCACCGCACTTATGGAGAAAAAGGGCTTACTGTTCTTGGGTTCCCGTGCAATCAATTCGGCGCGCAAGAGCCGGGGGACGCCAAGGAAATCGCTACCTTCTGCTCGCTTTCTTATGATGTCACTTTTCCGGTTCTTGCAAAAGTTGCCGTGAATGGCGATGCGGCTGACCCGCTTTACAAATATCTGAAGTCTGAAAAGCCCGGGTTGCTCGGCCTGAAGGGCATCAAATGGAATTTTACGAAATTTCTGATCGATAAAGATGGCACCGTTGTTTCGCGGCACGCGCCGACAGAAAAGCCCGCAGCCCTAGCAGGCGCTATTGAGTCTTTGCTGCGCTAACGAAAACACTCCGACCGAAAGTCAGTATTGAATGAAATATAAGACGCTCTTGAGCTTTGGATTGGCTCTCTCCTCGGTCGTTGCCATTACGAGTGCTGCCGCGCAATTCGGAGGCCTCGGCGGCGTTGTAAAGAGGCTTCCTGTGTCGGTTTCTGCGCCGAAATTCCTGACCGGTCCAGAGCCGGTTTCAACCAACATCAAAGATGCGGTTTACGGCGACCCGAGCAAGGATGGGTTTACCCCGCCCGCCGCCGTTCGCCCGCTCACGGGCCTCAAGCGCAGCCCAAATGGCGGCTTTATTTTG
>JBEGTP010000035.1:0-3321 GCA_041179365.1 Pseudomonadota bacterium | reverse complement strand
GCGCTTGGCCGACTTGATCCTGAAAGGTGTTGCTGTTGACCGCATCAAAGCCGAGGCCAAGGCTTGCAGCTTCTTCCTTCAATGCCGTGTAGTCGCTGACCTTGTCCCACGGGAAGTGCGGGGACACACGCGGGGTAAGCGTGCTCAGCTGGTTGACGACGGCGCAGTCTTCTAGCTTTTCGTGGATGTTGGTTGGCTCTCCCGCAATAGGAAACTTCGCGAACCGCGTTCCGCCGCGCCCGCTGCCCCAGCTAGGCACGGCGACGGAGAAAGCGGCGACTTTGGCTTTGACCGCGTCTATGTTGATGCCCGTGCGCGATAGTTTGCGACCGAGGCTGGCGTAATCATCTTCGAGCGCCGCCATCTGCGGGGCGTTGAGTTCGGCGATCTGACCGGCGGATAGGGGAAGGTTCATTTGGTCGTCTTCGCCTTCAAAAAGCCACCCATGTCCATCCACGCGACAAATTCATCGAGCATCATCGTCGTCGTCATGCCCATTTTGCCGAGACCAAAGCCGTGATTGCCCGACTGGTAGCCGTGGATCTCGACAGGCCGCTTGGCCGTCATCCATGCCGTAGCAATCGGAAAGCCCTTGGACGGGAATAGACTATCATCGAGCGCAATAGCATCGAACAAGGGCGGTGCGTCAGCGGGAACGGCCTCGGCATCTTGCGGGCCGTAAATATACCCAACGAAATTAGGGCGCTCGGCTGCTGGCGCGTCAATCGCCACACGACGTGCCGTCATCGCGCCGGCCGAAAAGCCAATGATGCCGACGCGCGTTGGATCAATCTTCCATTTGGCAGCACCTGCGCGCACCATGGCTATCGCCGCGCGCGCGTCAGCAGGGGCAAAGCTTTGCTTAAGGAGCGGCCCATCCATCGGCGCTCCAATCTCTTTCGCCATCATAGTACCAACGAACTGCATCGCTTCCTTATCGTCTTTGGGCGTTTCGATCAGGCGGTATTTCAAGACGAATGCCGTGATGCCCCGGTCTGCGAGCGCCTTTGCCACATCCCACCCTTCATGTTCCATCGCGAGCAACATGAATGCGCCACCGGGGGCAACGATCACCGCTGCGCCATTCGCCTTGCCCGGCTTAGGGAAGACCGGCGTTAGCGTTGGGCGCGTTACATTGCGCACACCGAGCGTTACACCCATCTTACTCCACACTTCGCTGCTCGCACTGCCCGGGGTCTTATCGCCGTAGAGCGGGATAGCACCAGGTTCGGCGGGCGCGCGCGCTGGTGTTGGCATCGGTATCTGGGCAATTGTTGTAGCCGAGAGAGAAAGCGCAACGGCAATCCCCAAAGTACGAATCAATTTCATTTTGCTGCTCCTCAACTTAGCTGACTACCTTACAAACGCCTGCGCATTGCCCGCGTCAACATTGATCATATTGCCCGTTGATTTCGCCGACATGTCGGAAGCGAGAAAGTAGACGGCTTCGGCAATATCTTCTGGCAAAACATCACGCTTGAGCATTGAACGTGCGCGGTAATGCTCTTCAAGCTCTTTGCCGCTATCAATACCGTGCGCGCCCGCGCGCTCAGTGCGCCAGTCACCATCCCAAATTTTAGAGCCTTTGATAACCGCATCAGGGTTTACAACATTGACGCGCAATCCAAAAGGAGCGCCCTCAAGCGCGAGGCAGCGCGCGAGGTGAAGCGAAGCCGCCTTGGCCGAGGCATAGGCTGATGCATTGGTCGCAGCGGCGACGCCATTTTTAGAGCCGATAAAGACGATTGATGAACCGCCTCGTTCTTTCATCCGCTTCATAAGAGGGAAGGCCGCGCGCGCAGTGAGGAAATACCCTTCTGCGAGCACGTCATAATTTTTACGCCACAGCGCAACAGTTGTTTCCTCAATGGGGGCGGAGGATGCGATACCGGCGTTTGCAATGAGGATGTCGAGCCCGCCGAACTCCCGCGCGCACGCGTCGAACGCGGCTTGCACTTGGCCTTCATCGGTCACATCGCAGGCGGCTGCACGCACAACATCTTTGCCGAACTGTTTGGCAAAGCCGTTGCGAACGCCCTCGAGTGCCGCCACATCACGGTCGACCAACATGACGCACGCGCCGTCAGTCATTAGCCGTGCCGCTGTCGCAGCGCCGATTCCGCCGGCACCTCCCGTAACCAATGCGATCTTACCAGCCAGAGACTTGGGTGCGGGCATGCGTTGCAGCTTTGCTTCTTCAAGCAACCAGTATTCAATATCGAAGGCTTCTTGTTCATCGAGTCCGATATAGCTGCCAATGGCCTGCGCGCCGCGCATCACATTGATCGCGTTACCATAAAATTCACCCGCGAGCCGCGCGGTTGTCTTGTCCGTGGCAAAGGTGATCCGGCCAACCCCGGGGATCAGAACGACAATCGGGTTGCTATCGCGCATTGCAGGCGAATTATGTCGTTTGCACCGATCATAATAAGCCGCGTACAGCGCGCGATAAGCGGTCAGCCTCTCTGCAAGATAGGCCTCATCGTCTAACTTGGCAGGGTCAAGCGTAAGCGGCGCGATCTTCGTGCGCAAAAAATGATCGGGACACGATGTTCCAATGGCGGACAGCCGCTCAAAATCGGCGCTGCTCACGAATTCTAGCGCTTCGGCATCATCTGAATAGTGGCCAATTTTGAGGCGCGCGCCGGTCATTAAGCTCCGCAATTTGGGCATGAGCGCGGCGGCAATGGAAGCTCGGTTTTGAGCGACGGGCACCGCTTGGCCGCCAAAAGCTGGCTTGGTGCCCAATTTGGCATTCAAATAACGGGCCGCATCGGCGATCAACGCGACTGTATGGTCATAGCAGTCCTTGGCGCTGTCTGCCCAGCAGATGATCCCGTGCCCTGCAAGCATCACGCCTTCAAGGTCAGGGTTGGCAGAGACATAGTCGCGCAGCATAACACCCAGTGTATAGCCAGGCCGCTTCCACGGGAGCCAGCCAATCTTACCGCCCCAGATCGTCCGTGTCGCTTCTTCGCCGCCCGAGCTCGCGGCGAGCGCGATGATGGCATCAGGGTGAACATGATCAACATGGGCAAAGGGCAAAAGGCTATGGAGCGGGGTATCTATACTGGCTGCCCGGGCGTTCAGGTTGAAAGTACAGTGCGGCAGATAAGCAACCATTTTGTCATCATCATCCGGCCCGGAATAATGTGTTTCCAACCCCAGCAATTTTTCCTGATAGAGCGTTGAAAATCCGTCGATCTTCATCGACCCAATGTCGCCACCGGAGCCCTTGACCCAAAGCACTTCAACTAACTCGCCTGTCAGGGGATCAATCTCGGTGAGCTTTGCCGATGTATTGCCACCGCCAAAATTGGT
>JBEGTP010000034.1:0-2951 GCA_041179365.1 Pseudomonadota bacterium | reverse complement strand
TGACGGTCCCTGTAATGCCGTAGGTCGCCGGATCATTGCGGATTGAAGAGACATAGTCGGTCACGAGCAACGAATGCGTAAACACACGCTTGTCGAAAATGTTACGTCCAAAAACAGCAATCTCGAAATTATCACCAAAGCCCATTGACGCGCGCGCACCGACAAAACCACCGGGCGCTTTTTGTGTGGCTGCCAACACTGCAGCTTGCGCTGCTGCATTATTGCCAACGAGAGCTAGCGTTTGGGCAGATTCTGCCGAAGTGTCATATCTACCTACCCAGCTGTAATTCACATTCAGGCCAAGTTTGCCGAAACCGACATCGCGTGAATAATTGGCCGCGAGCGTGAATTGATCCTTTGCTAAGCCATCAATCCGCGCGCCCAATGCGGCTTTGTCAACGCCAGTCGTGGCACCGACCACCCCGATATATTTGGTGTATTTGACATCATTATGCGATCCCGAGGCTGACAGGATAAGCCCATCAGCGACCTTCACTGTCAATTCTGCTTCGACGCCATAATTGCGCAGATCCGCATTCTCGACGATGGTCTGTGTGATGCCTGCAATCCGCGTAATGACGGAGCGCTGCGCATTGCCGATAGTATTATGATATCCCGCGACATTCAGCCGGACATGCCGATCCATTAATTCGGCCTTTATGCCAATTTCCTGCTCATTGACGATTTCGGGCTGAAACGGCGCGGTATCAACGGTTGATGTCGAGCGCAGCTGCTGCCCGCCGGAGCGGAAGCCGCGACTTTGTTTTGCATAAAGCAAAATGTCTTCGCTGATCTTATAATCCAGTCCGGCGGTGTATGAAATTGCCTTGAACGTATCTGACCTTTGATCCTTGCAATCTAAAGCGACCGACCGGTTCGGCGTTATGCACGATACAAGTGCGCCATTGCCCCGCAGCAGCACTCCGGTCCGTGTTTCAATGCCTTTGTCGTCAATCGAATAGCGAACGCCACCCGTAGCCGTGAGCTTATCCGTAAGATGATAGCTCGCCTGCCCATAGAAACCGAGCGAATCATTGCTGATGGTCCCGAAAAAGCGGGTAACGGTGGCACCACCGGGATTGCTGGCAACATTGCTGAACGAGAAAGAACGATCGAAGCCATCCTCATGAAGATAGACCGCACCAATCGCGATATCGAGCTTGTCATCATAAAACTTTCCGGTCATCTGAAGTTCGCTAGAATATTGCTTCAAATTCTGATCAAGCGAAGTGAGCGCGATTGGTGACGCAGACCCTGCGAGGTTGATAACCGATCCAGCCCTAATCTTGCGATAATTATTGATCCATTTGACTTCACCAAACCCAGTATCGACCGCAAATGTCGCGCCAAAAGTGCGCGTTTTGACGTCAGTGAAATTGAGTGTTGTATTTGGAAACGTGAACGGTAACCCGGCAGCCTGCGGAAAAAACGGCGCGACCGACAAAGTCGTGGTATCAACATTGCTCAGATTTGCGGCAATTTCTGCTGCTGTCGAAGGATATCGAACTGCAGGTCCTGTTCCAGCCGCGCCCGGCAATGCTACCGTCAAAATGCGTCCCGGATTTTGTTTGAAGCGAAAAAACTCGCCAGATAGAATGATTTTAAGCGTATCTGTTGGCTTAACCAGCAGTTTGACACGACCCGTTACATTGTCGCGATTATTATAATCAACGCCGCTAACCCGGTCGATCAGAAACCCGTCGCGCTTGTTAATTTGAAACGCTCCGCGAATAGCGGCCTTTTCGCCAAGAGGCAGATTAAGTACTGCCGTGCCGACACGCTCGTTGAAGCGGCCATATGTGGCTTGAAGCGAGCCGGAGATGCTATCGGTGCTTGGATCATTGGTTTGCACGACCATAGCGCCACCAGTGGTATTGCGGCCAAACAGCGTACCTTGAGGGCCTTTGAGAATTTGAACCGACTGAATGTCGAGAAGGTCTCCATTGAGGCCATAGGCACGCGCCCAATACGCCCCGTCGACATAGGTACCAACGGAAGGATCAAGCGTCGCAAGATTATCATTCTGAAACTGACCCCGCAGCGCCAGAAGAGGTGCCGACGAGTTGGCAGCCGCCTCACGAGTCACAAATCCGGGCGTGAAGGCCGCGACATCACGAAAGCTGGTTGCGCCCTGAACATTCAGGTCATTGCCTGAAAACGTGGTGACCGCGACGGGCACATCCTGAAGATTTTCGGAAACCTTTCGCGCTGTCACAATGATCTCGCCCAGGCCACTGTTTCCATCTTCGGCTGCAGGTTTTTCCTGCGCGAATGCGAGTGTTGGCAGTCCGAATGCCAAAGCCGATGCCCCTAGAAGCGATGACAAAAGACGTGAGCGAACGAAATTTTTTTGCAGTTTCATGGTTTATTCCTCTCCCAAGGAGCCCAATTCGGGCCTTCTTCTCGAGTTGTATAACTACGTCGTATAAGAGATGCAAATGTAATTTAACGAATGTTGTAAATCGTGACATTTAGGCATCACTGCCACGCCCGTGAGATAGCCGCATTGGCCAAAATTGCTGACAGTTGAGGCACTTCGGCCATCGAGCGGATTACGTCGTTCAAATGCGTGCAGCCCAAAGTACCGGGTAAGGTTTCGAGCACTTTGGCTCGTAATTCGCTAAGCGGCGTGCCGAGCATCCGCTGGGCATGGGCAACCGCACCGGGGCATTCGCGGAATGGCAAAATGCGGGCGTCGATTTTAAGATCAGCGAGCATTCCATCGGTCGCACGCGCGGTGACGTGATATTCGT
Organism: Pseudomonadota bacterium; assembly: GCA_041179365.1. Taxonomy (GTDB): domain Bacteria; phylum Pseudomonadota; class Alphaproteobacteria; order Sphingomonadales; family Sphingomonadaceae; genus Aquisediminimonas. The sequence goes on along the minus strand of JBEGTP010000034.1, from coordinate 198 downwards.
GAATGGCAATACGGTCGCCGCCATCGGGGGATGTACCGCTGTCCTGAAAGCCCACATCGATCATCAGCCCGTCGCCTTCCTGCCAAACGTCAATCCGGCGCGCGCGGCGCATTCCAACACCTTCTTGGATAGCTAGCACATGCCAGCCATCGGGATCATCGGAGTTCACAAGCGACGGGACGACGGCAGAGCTTTGAT
>JBEGTP010000033.1:0-3287 GCA_041179365.1 Pseudomonadota bacterium | reverse complement strand
GGACGCAATCAAGATGCAATTACCAAAACAATGAGCTCTCAAGCGCGTGCGCCTGACGGTCGCACATTTGAGGGCATCCTCCGCGCTCAGGGTATGGACGGGCTCAAGGCAGCGCGCGCGCTCCAATATACGAAAAATTGGCTGCAGAAGGCAGAACCCGAGCGTTAGGCCCATTCTGAGATAACGGGAGGCGTTTTACCGGCAAGCGCTTTTCATGAGAAAAGCCAGACCGCTCGTTGCAAAAGCAACAGCTTTGGAGGGAGACAGTGACCCGCTTGCCCGCCTAGATTCAACCCAGAATAACGCCTTCGCTGTTATTCGGTCAGATCATCCCACATGTCGCGGAGCTTGGAGAAAAAGCCCGAGCTCTGAGGGCATTCTTCGCCCGTTTCGGTCGCGCGGAACTGTTCGAGCAAATCCTTTTGCTTCCCACTCAGTTTGGTTGGCGTTTCAACCTCAATCTGGACGACCAGATCACCCTGCCCGCGCCCGTTCAATACGGGCATGCCGGCACCGCGCTGACGCAGCTGTTTGCCCGATTGAATGCCAGCGGGAATACGAATTTCATGCCCAACACGGTCTAGCCCCGGAACGGTAATTGTGCCGCCTAGGGCTGCGGTGGTGAAGCTGATCGGCGCGCGGGCAAACAGCGTTGTGCCATCCCGCTCAAAAAGAGAGTGCCGCGTTACGTGTAAGAAAATATAGAGGTCGCCCGCTGGTGCGCCGCGTTCTCCGGCTTCGCCCTCACCCGTAAGCCGGATCCGGGTGCCATCATCAACGCCTGACGGAACATTGACGGCCAATGTCTTCGCCTTATCGACCCGGCCTTGGCCTCGGCACGCACTGCACGGGGTCTCGATGACCTGCCCGGCACCGCGACACGTGGCGCAGGGACGTTCAACAACAAAGAATCCCTGCTGCATGCGCACTTGCCCGCGGCCACCACAGGTGCCGCACGCTTTTGCCGATGTCCCCGGTTTCGCGCCCGATCCGCCACACGGATCACATTGAGCTGAAACATCAATACGGACTTCGGTTTCTTTGCCGTGATAGGCCTCTTCGAGCGAAATCTCCATGTCGTAGCGCAGGTCTGCACCGCGCTGTGGCCCGCGCTTTCGTCCGCGCCCACCGCCGGTAAAATCACCGAAAATGTCATTGAAAATGTCGGAAAATCCACCAAAAGGATCACCGCCGCCACCGCCGCCATTTTGAAATGCGGCCTTGCCATATTGATCATAAGCCGCCCGCTTTTGCGGATCTTTCAAAATATCGTAGGCTTCGCTGATCGATTTGAATTTTGCTTCTGCGGCGGCGTCTCCTGGATTCTTGTCAGGATGCCAACGCATGGCGAGCTTGCGGTATGACGATTTGATCACACCGTCGTCAGCGGTGCGCTCAATCTCTAGCAGTTCGTAATAATCGTCAGACACAGGCAGTCCCCAAAGCCTTTGTCGCCACCCCGGCAAAGACCGTGACCCAGCACCTTAAACACAAAGTCGGTTCAGGTTGGGTCGCGGCCTTCGCCAAGATGGCGTTTGCGCTTTTCGCTTACTTCTCATCAACTTCAGAGAACTCGGCGTCTACCACATCATCATCGGCTGGTGCCTCTGCACCGGGAGACGCGGCTTCAGCCTGCTCCTTCTCATAGATGGCCTGACCCAGCTTCATGGCGACTTGAGCCAAGGCTTGGCCCTTATCCTTCATCGCTTCGGCTTCGCCGCCTTCGACCGCCGTTTTGGCTTCGGCAAGCGCGGTTTCAATTTCACCCTTGGTGGCTTCATCCACCTTGTCGCCGTGTTCAGCGAGCTGGCGTTCAGTGGTGTGGATCAAGCTTTCGGTGTTATTCTTGGCCTCTGCTGCGTCGCGTCGAACCTTGTCTTCTTCGGCAAACTGCTCCGCGTCCTTGACCATCTGATCGATATCCGCGTCCGAAAGGCCGCCTGAGGCTTGGATCTTGATCTGCTGCTCCTTGCCCGTGCCCTTATCCTTGGCATGAACCGAAACAATGCCGTTCGCATCAATGTCAAAGGTCACTTCAATCTGCGGCACACCGCGCGGTGCTGGCGGTATCCCGACAAGATCAAATTGGCCGAGGATTTTGTTATCCGCCGCCATTTCACGCTCGCCCTGGAAAACGCGGATCGTCACTGCCTGCTGATTATCATCCGCAGTCGAATAGACTTGGCTCTTCTTGGTTGGGATCGTCGTGTTACGGTCAATCATGCGCGTAAACACGCCGCCTAGCGTTTCAATGCCGAGCGAAAGCGGCGTCACGTCGAGCAGGAGAACATCCTTCACGTCGCCCTGCAGAACGCCGGCTTGAATAGCAGCCCCCATTGCGACGACTTCATCGGGGTTCACGCCGGTGTGCGGCTCCTTACCAAAGAAATCCTTCACCACTTCGCGCACACGCGGCATCCGCGTCATCCCGCCAACAAGTACGACTTCATCAATACCGGCGGCTGTCAGCCCCGCGTCCTTAAGAGCCTTTTTGCAAGGCTCAAGCGTCCGCTTGATGAGGCTTTCAACAAGCTTTTCAAGGTCAGCGCGCGTGATCGATTTCACGAGGTGCTTCGGCCCCGTGGCGTCCGCTGTAATGAACGGCAGATTGACTTCGGTCGTTGCGGCGGAGGAAAGCTCAATCTTTGCCTTTTCAGCGGCTTCGCGCAGGCGCTGGAGGGCGAGCTTGTCGCTCGTCAGGTCAATGCCTTCCTGCTTTTTGAATTCGGCTGCAAGATATTCAACAATCGTCGCGTCGAAATCTTCGCCACCAAGGAACGTATCGCCGTTGGTCGATTTCACCTCAAAAACGCCGTCGCCGATTTCGAGCACCGAAATATCAAAGGTACCGCCGCCCAGATCGTAAACAGCGATGGTCTTGCCATCATTCTTGTCAAGACCGTAAGCCAGCGCTGCTGCTGTTGGCTCGTTGATAATGCGGAGAACTTCAAGGCCCGCAATCTGGCCCGCATCCTTGGTTGCTTGGCGTTGCGCATCGTTGAAGTACGCAGGAACGGTGATGACAGCCTGTGTCACAGTTTCGCCGAGATAAGCCTCAGCGGTTTCCTTCATTTTCTGGAGCGTGAACGCGCTAATTTGCGACGGCGAATAGTCTTCGCCACCCGCTTTTACCCACGCGTCGCCGGTCTTGCCCTTGACGATGGTGTAAGGAACAAGGCCCATATCCTTCTTGGTCAGCGGATCATCAAACCGGCGTCCGATAAGGCGCTTTACGGCAAAGATCGTATTTTCAGGATTGGTAACGGCCTGCCGCTTTGCGGGCTGAC
>JBEGTP010000032.1:0-4536 GCA_041179365.1 Pseudomonadota bacterium | reverse complement strand
GAAGATCACGTCGCGCAGTCCATGGATGATGCTCTGCAGCCGCACCTCGATGCTCGGGGTCATGTGCCTTCTCCTTCCAGCAAGCGGCACAATGTGCCCGATATGGCGATCCCGCTGGGGCTCAGGAAGCCGAGCAATGCGCTCTGGTGATTAGTGCCGTCGCGCGCCGCGCGCACGCCCGAAGCGAAATTCATTGCGGACAGCTTGAAACTGTTGAGCACATGGTACCAGTGCAGCACCTCGGGATCGATCACGCGGCCGGAGCGCTGCGCATAGCCATCGAGAAAATCTTGTTCAGGCATCATTGAGGCAATCAGCCGCTGGCCTTGCGCATCCCGGCTGCAGAACAGCGGTTCAAGCGAATAGGCGACGTCTTCGTGAAAGTCGCCGATATGCGCCAGTTCCCAGTCGAGCACCGCCGTCATCTCCAGCGTGTCCTCGTCGAACATGAAGTTGCCGAGGCGGTAATCGCCGTGCAGCAGCACCGGAGCCTCGCACACCGGCAGGCGGTCGCGCAGCCAGCAGGCGGTATAGGTCAGCAAGGGCGATGAATCGATCTGATCGTCCTCCAGCACCCGCTCCCACAAGTTGAGCTGCCAGAGGGCTGCTTGGGTAGTGCCCGCCTGCGGCACCGCATAGGTGGAAAGGTCCGCCTGCGAGTAATCGAAGCCATGGATGGCAACTAGATTGCCCAGATATTGCGGGATGAGCGCGGCTGCAGCGCGCGGGCCGATCACGATGCCGATACCGGAAGGACCAGCCACTGCGTCACGCGGCTTGGTGGCACCGTGCACGAAGCCAGTGATCATCGCGGGTTGGCCCATGTACGTCCCGTCTCCATCGACAAAGGCAACCGGGGGTGTGGGCACGACGCCCACGACAGCCTTGAGGAGTTGCGCCTCGCGGGTGCGGCACGTTTCGATAATGCCTTCGAGCGGGTCCATCCGCAGCACGAGTTGTTCCGCCGCGCCACTGGCGGAGTCAACCAGATCGAACAAAAACTGTTCCTTGGATGCGCCGCCGCCCATTCGGCGGACATTATGCGCCCGGCCATTCGTACCATGGGCTTCTAGCAGGCGGTCCAACCGCTCCGCCACATCACTCGCGACGCGTGGTTTGTAGCTGCCTTTACCTTGGCGGGCATGCTTTGCTTTCAGCAGAGCATGCAAATGCGGCTCCAAATTCTCTCGCCAATCAGGCGTTACGTCGCGATCAACTTGCAACTCAGGCATGGCGAAATCCTCTCACAAATTCCTCAATGTTAATATGACTCTGAAACCATATGTTTCCAAGCAATATTCAAAAGAATATGTCCTCCTCCTCCAAAAAGCAGGGGGAGGAGGACACTAGTTTAAGTTTTTCTGGTTATCGATGGGAGTGGAGGCTCCCGGATAGCCCAGAAAAACCCTGAACTATTTAATCTTAAAGCCAACCGTTATGCCGTAAGTTGCGGGCATTCCGGCATAGCGACCTTGGGAATCGTTCGAAGGAATAACCGAGGTCCAATAATAAGTGTCAAAGATGTTCTTGCCCCAGAGCATAACCTTCCAAGCTCCGTCGGCGGCTTCATAACCAATACGAGCATCCGCTGTGGTATAGCCCTTGATATTGAAGACATTGCCGCCAAGACCAGGGCGCGTGATAGAGGTTGCCGAATAAGGGAACGGGATCCGGTTTGCGCCGATTGCCGCATCCGAATGCGAACGAGAGTTCACGCTCACACCGACAAACGCCGAGCCGCCAGATGCCATTTCCTTGCGGTAATCGACATTCACCACGCCTGAGAGTTTCGGCGTGAAGGGCAGTGGATCACCGACGGGATTATCCACCTGACCGTAGATATTGTTGTTTTTCGGTGCGCCGGGGCCTTGGGTTATTTTGGAATCAAGATATGTTACCGCAGCGTTGATCGACAGGCCGGATACGGGCCGGACGGTGATGTCAGCTTCCGCGCCGAATATCCGCGATTTCGGCACATTTATCAATGCGTCCAAAGCGCCAAATGTCAAATCGATCAATTTGCCGCGAATCTGCTTGTCCTTATAGTCATAATAGAAAGCAGCAGCGTTCAATTGGACCTTGCGATCCGCAAGCGAAGCCTTGAAACCGGCTTCATAGGCCGTCACTGCTTCCTGCGTAACCGGAAGGAGGCCAAGATAACTCGCCGTGGACAGGCTGGGGAAGCTGCCTGCCTTGTAACCGCGCGATACGTTGGCATAGAGCAGAACATCGCTGTTGACCTTATAGTCTAGACCCAAACGCCAAGAGACATTGTCTTCTTTCAATGTTCCCGTGATCGGCAAGATATTTGTGAAGGCTGCAGTAAAGGTGAAGCAGGTGCCATTGATGCCTGCTCCGCCGAACAGTGAATCCACTCGTCCCGTGGGTGAGGTGTAGGAGCATATGCTCGAATCATTCTTACTGTTGGTATAACGCGCTGCGGCTTTGACCGTCAGCTGGTCGGAAAGATCATATTCAAGATTGCCGAATGCCGCATAGTTTGTGATCTTCTGGCCGTTGGTCACGCCGCTGAAGTTGATCCAGTTGAGGCCGCTTCTCGACGCCGTGTTGTCGAAATAGCGCAACGCCTGATCTTCAAAGGTTGTGCTTTTTTCGTAATTCGCACCCAGCACCCAGCGTATCTGCGAAGAGGCATCGTTTGCCAGCCGCAGTTCTTGGTTAAAGCTATGGATATAGCCATCTGCCTTTTGCAGGTCGAAAGTAACCAACGCGTTGCCGTCCTGATCCAGCCGCTGCTTTTGCTTGAAATCGGTGTAGGAAGTTAGCGATGTTAGCGTGATGTCGCCAAGCTCAATATCGGCCCGCATGGCCGCCTGCAACATCTTGCGGTTTGAGAAGGGTTCGAAATTGACCGATTTGCCCGTTCCCGCGACATAGCCGCCGATGCCGTTGCCTGCGGCACCGCCAAAAGCGGTTGGGGTCAGGATCACGCCTGTGGCTGGGTCGATAGCAAAGCTAGTCCAGTCAGCGGCGCGGGCATTATCCGGCGCGAAGGGAGAGGCCAAGAGCTGTGGAACGTTTTCTGCGCTCGGAGATTGCGCATTTATGCCGATAAGCTGCTGGGCCTGCGGCTGGGATGTGTCCTTCCAACCATTGAGGTTCAATTCCAGCTTAATCCCGTCGCTCGGCTGCCAATCCAGCAAGAAGCGGCCCGCGACATAGTCTTGATGACCATTGGTGTCGCCGGGGCGAGAAATGCTCTGCTGCCAGTCGTTCATATGATGGGCATTGCCCGATAGACGGAAACCAAGAGTTTCTGAGATTGGGCCACTGACATAGGCATTGCCGTCAATCGAGCCAAACCGTCCGAAGCCAATATCACCACCAGCCTGCATTGTTTGTGTCGGCTTGGCGGCAATATAGTTGATTGCGCCGCCCGTTGAGTTTTGCCCGAAAAGCGTGCCTTGCGGACCCTTCAATACTTCCACCCGCTCAAGGTCGAAAGCGCTGTGCGCGGCTAGAACTGGGAATGGTAGCGGTGTCTGGTCAAGATAGACGCTGACCGCAGGGTAAACGCCCAGCGAGCTTTCCTGAAAGCCGACGCCACGTAAAGTAAAGATCGGCGTGTTCGCCGTGCTGGTGGAATAGGAAAGACCCGGAACGACCGAAGCAATATCTTCCAGCGACGTAATGCCGCGCTCCTTTAGGGCATCACCAGAGATTGCCGTGATCGTCAGGCCGACCTTGTTCAGATTTTCTTCGCGCTTGTTCGCGGTAACGATGATTTCTCCGTCGTTAGATGCAGCGCCTGCTTGGGGTGCATTCTGGGCGTGCGCCATCGAGGCTTGCCCTAGACCAGCAATTGCTGCGCCAGCGAGTAAATGGAACTTAAAATAATTTGTCAAAATAGTATCTCCCTTTTTGGTATGACCTTATGGGTAGCATGTTGCCAAATATTTAGTCAAGTGGTTTACGACTTCTGGCTGGGCACGGCAGGCGCAACGCCAATACGGACGAAAATGCAACGGTTTTTGGGAATGTGGCTAAAACTTTCGGGCAGAGATGCGCGTGACTATGGGGTGTATGCTTAGGCCAATTTAGATTGGAGCGCGCGGCTTGAGTCGTCGATTCTTAGCCGAATCTAGCCCGTTTGTGCGAATGACACCTTCGATTTACGGAGCAATCGGTTGGTGTTATATGAATGGACGCGAATTACCCGCGCGGCATCATCTGCACGGCCTTCGCGCATGGCGGCAACCATTTCGCGTCTCGCTGTAACGGAATCTTTGCGGGGGCGATGCTCAAGCTCGGTCAACATTTCTGCAACAAGATCGGCAATCGCATCAACGAGTAAGATCATCAGTGAATTGTGCGAAGATCTAGCCGCAAGCCTGTAAAACTGGGTAGCAGGCTCGATCGCAGCGACTTGATTCTTATATGTTGCAATGCACCGTTCAAGTTCGTCGATATTCTTGTCGAGGCGCTCAAAGTCTTGCTTGGTTCCAAGTTTGGCGCCTAGCCTTGCGCATTGCGCGAGCAAGCTTGCGCGTACTTCGAGCAAGTCGGTTAGGGGGA
>JBEGTP010000031.1:0-3487 GCA_041179365.1 Pseudomonadota bacterium | reverse complement strand
CCCGTGCTGAGGCGGAAGGGACCAAAGCTTTTGCCAATCCGCGCAACGCGGCTGCTGGTTCCCTGCGCCAAAAGGACGCGCGTGTGACTGCGGCGCGCCCATTACGGTTTCTCGCGCACGGATGGGGCGAGGTGTCTGATCTGCCCGCCGATACGCAATATTGTGTGATGCAGGCCATCGCGGCGTGGGGGCTACCGGTCGATGAGCGCTTTGTTCGTGCAAGCACGGTCGTAGCAACGCTCGAGCATTATAAGCAAATCGAGGCGCTTCGCGCCGATCTCCCCTTTGATATTGACGGTGTGGTCTACAAGGTCGACCGGCTCGATTGGCAGGCGCGCTTGGGTTTTGTAGCAAAGGCCCCGCGCTGGGCGATAGCGCATAAATTCCCGGCAGAACGCGCTGAGACGACGCTTGAAGCCATTGATATACAAGTGGGCCGGACTGGCAAGTTGACGCCTGTGGGCCGCCTCAAGCCCGTGACCGTGGGCGGCGTGGTCGTGTCAAACGTCACACTGCACAATCGTGATGAGATTGGACGGCTGGGCATTCGGCCTGGTGACCGCGTTATCATCCAGCGCGCGGGCGATGTGATTCCGCAAATCGTTGAAAATCTGAACCGTGATGACGCGCGAGACAATTGGGCCTTTCCTGATCATTGTCCAGAATGCCAAAGCGAAGCGGCTGCGGCGGAAGGTGAAGTTGATGTTCGTTGCACTGGCGGGCTCATCTGTCCTGCGCAACGCGTGGAGCGTCTCAAGCATTTTGTCAGCCGCGTTGCGCTGGATATCGATGGATTGGGCGAAAAGACGATCCAAGAGTTTTTTGATCTCGGATGGTTGCACAGCCCTGCGGACATTTTTCGCCTCAAGTCCCGCCGCGCAGACATTTTGGCACGGGATGGCTGGCAGGATAAGTCTGTGGATAACCTGTTGATAGCGATCGAAGCAAAACGCGCGCCCGATCCAATCAAATTTCTCTTTGCGCTCGGTATCCGCCACATCGGGGCTGGGACATCGAAAGACTTGATCCGTGCCTTCACGACCGTTCAGCGTGTTGCAGAAGTCGCTTCGAGCGATTCCGCGCAAGAAGAGCTCAAACAGATTGAAGGCATTGGCCCTGTTGTTGCCGAAGCGCTGGTCGATTTTTTTCACGAGGCCCATAATCGGGCCGTTTGGGATGATCTCCTCGCTGAGGTGTCGCCAATGCCCTATGTCTCAAACGTCCGTGCCTCCTCCGTGAGCGGAAAGATTGTCGTGTTCACAGGGAGCCTTGAAACAATGAGCCGCGACGAAGCTAAGGCGCAGGCCGAAGCGCTCGGAGCGAAAACAGCGGGCTCGGTTTCGGCCAAAACCGATCTTGTCGTCGCGGGCCCCGGCGCGGGATCAAAGCTGAAAAAGGCGACCGAACTTGGCATTGCAGTGATCGATGAAGCGGCTTGGGCTCAAATCGTCGCAGGTGCAGCTTGACCCTGTGCTGCTGCCCCGTCAGAAGCATCCGTTATGACTGACCAACCCACGCTTGATGCCCTGTCCTTTGAAGACGCTTTGAAGGAGCTTGAAACGGTGGTCGCGCGCCTTGAATCAGGCGATGCGGCGCTCGATGAGGCGATCACGCTTTATACGCGCGGCGATACTTTGCGCGCGCACTGTGAAAAGCGGTTGAAGGATGCGCAAGCGCGAATTGAGAAGATAACGCTCGGTACGGATGGCCAGCCGAGCGGCACTACTCCCTTTGACGATGAGTGACCCGGTGAGCCTATTTTCGGGTGATCTGATTGTCCGCGCCATGGAAGACGCGACGCGCGAGATGGACCGTGCGTTTGATTTGCTTCTCACTGTGCCCGATGATCCGCGCCGCCGCCTCTATGAGGCGATGCGTTATGCCGCGATTGGCGGCGGAAAGCGCTTGAGGCCCCTGTTAGTGCTGGCGGCGTGCGATCTTTTCCACGTTGACCGGAAGGCCGCTTTGCGCGTTGCGACAGCGATTGAAGCGATCCATGTTTATTCTCTGATCCATGATGACTTGCCTTGCATGGATGATGATGATCTGCGGCGCGGAAAGCCAACAGTGCACAAGGCCTTTGATGAGGCGACCGCCGTTCTTGCGGGCGATTCGCTCCATGCCTTGGCCTTTGAGTGGATTGCTGATGCCGATACACATCCAGATCCGTTTGTGCGGGTTGAACTTACCGCAGAGCTAGGCAAGGCATCGGGCCCCTCGGGCATGGCGGGTGGCCAGATGATGGATCTCGAAGCTGAGAAAACAGTTTTTGATTTGCAAACGGTTACGCGGTTGCAGCAGCTTAAAACCGGCGCGCTGATCGTCTTTTGCCTTGAAGCGGCGGCAATCATGGGGAGAGTCCCGCCCGAAGGCCGCGGTGCGCTCAGGGGGTATGCGCGCGATGTAGGCCTCGCATTCCAGATCGCCGATGATCTTCTTGATGTTGAGGGTGAGGCCGAGAAGACCGGCAAGGCCGTTCAAAAGGACGCCGCAGCTGGTAAGGCAACTTTCTTATCGCTTCTCGGGGTCGAACGCGCGCGTGCCCAAGCGAAAATGCTTGTTGAACAAGCGATTGGCCATCTCCATAGCTACGGCGACAAGGCCGATCTTCTTCGCGCCATTGCGCGCTATGCGATTGAAAGGGACCGCTAAATGACTCAGCGGATTGGAGTTTATCCTGGAACGTTTGATCCGATCACGCTCGGCCATATCGACATAATTCGGCGTGGGGCAAAGCTTGTTGATAAGCTGATTATTGGTGTGACAACCAATGCGAGCAAATCACCGATGTTTTCGGTTGAGGAGCGCCTCGCGATGGTGACTCATGAAGTCGCTGATATGGGGGACGATGTGGCTGTCGTCGCCTTTGATTCATTGCTCATGCATTTTGCCGAAGCACAGGGTGCCTCGGTCATTTTGCGCGGGCTCAGGGCGGTCGCTGATTTTGAATATGAATTTCAAATGGCGGGCATGAACCAAAAATTGAATGACGAGATCGAAACTGCGTTCCTGATGGCCGATGTTGCGTTGCAGCCGATTGCATCAAAGCTGGTGAAGGAAATCGCGATTTACGGCGGCGCGATTGATAAATTCGTGACGCCAGAAGTTGAGTGCGCGGTGCATGCCAAAATTGGGGCGAGGCGATAAGGCCGTTCAGCTTGTGCTCAGATGTGTTTGACTAGGGGCGGCGCTGTATCGCCGGGAGTATAGAATTGTGAATAGACTTGTGCTTTCGTTTCTGGCCTTTTTTGGCCTCATCGCGTCCGCTGCGGCTCAGGCACCTGTCGCGCCGCCACCCTTGGAGCCAGCCAACATCCTCAACCTCCAGCTTTCAACGGGCGGCGTTGTTCGCATTCAATTGCGCCCTGATAAAGCCCCTGGCCATGTTGAGCGTGTGAAGCTGCTAGCGCGCGCGGGCTTTTATGATGGTCTGTTGTTTCACCGCGTTATTGAAGGATTTATGGCGCAAACGGGCGATCCAAAGGGC
>JBEGTP010000030.1:0-7212 GCA_041179365.1 Pseudomonadota bacterium | reverse complement strand
AAACCTATAAGGGCGATCGCCGCTGGCGGGTCGAGCATGCACAAATTGTCGATCCGGTCGACTTGCCAAGGTTTGCGGCGCTCGGGGTCATCGCCTCGATGCAGCCGGTTCACCAAACTTCTGACCGGTTGATGGCGGAAGCGCGGCTTGGACCAAACCGATTGCTTGGCGCTTATGCCTGGAACAGCCTCAAAAAATCAGGCGCACATCTCGCGTTCGGATCTGACACGCCCGTTGAAAATCCGAACCCCTTTATCGGTATCGCGGTGGCAATCAGCCGTGAAGACGCACTTGGCGAGCCTTTTGGCGGCTGGATGCCAATTGAGCGCGTTTCGCGTGAAACAGCCTTCGCGGGTTTCACCACCGAGGCGGCCTATGCAAGCTTTGCTGAAACCCGCATTGGGCGTCTCGCGCCCGGCTTTTATGCAGACTTCATTTTGGTCGATCATGATCCACTTTTTTCGACGCCCACCGAAATTCGACAGACGCAGGTGCTGCAAACATGGGTCGGCGGCCAGCGTGTTTGGATCCGCGAGCCCTAACGCGAAACCAGCGCTGTTTTGATCAGGCTCGGTGTCAAAATTTGCGGCAGTGTCATCGGGTCTTCGATACCCGGCGTGTAATAAAGATAGAGCGGAATGCCCGACCGGCCCCGGCTTTCGAGAAAGCGCGATATCGCTGGGTCGGGAGTGGACCAGTCGCCGATCATGACGGTCACGCCGTTTGCCTTGAAAGCGGCTTGCACGTCTTCAGTTTCAAGCGCGGCCTTTTCGTTGACCTTGCACGTCAGGCACCAATCGGCCGTGAAGTAGAGAAAGATTGGAACGGGTTTTGCGCGGAGCTCAGCAAGCTTTGCTTCGGAAAAGGGGATCATCCCTGCGGCCAAAGTGTGGCCTACAGAGAGTGTTGAAACCACCCCCATACCGCCCACCACAGCAATGAGAGCGCCAAGGCCAAGGGTGCGCGCAAAGCGACTTTCGCTCGCAGATGACCGCTGAGCGCGACCGATCATGACACACACTGCACCAACAATGACGGTCAGAACGGCTCCGATCAACAGGCCCGTCGTGCCCGTTTGACGCCAAAGGAGCCAAGCGAGCGCGAGCGTCGTCAGCGCCATCGGTAGCGCCATCCAGCGCTGAAACGTCACCATCCACGCGCCGGGCTTTGGCAATCGCGTGCGGAGGGCGGGCACGTAGCCAAGTGCCAAAAATGGAAGGGCAAGCCCAAGGCCGAGGCCCGCAAAGATTAGGAGCGCGACCCAAACAGGCAGGACAAGCGCCGCACCAAGCGCCGCCGCCATGAACGGCCCTGTGCACGGTGTTGCGACAAAGGCGGCGAGCGCGCCCGTCCAGAAAGCGCCCCCCTTGCCCCCTTGCCGCGCGAGCGTGTCCCCTCCGCCGAAGCTGCGCAAATGAAACACACCAAGGAGATTGAGCGTGATGAGCCAAACGAGAGCCAGTAGAAATAGAATCACCGCAGGATTTTGCAGCTGGAAGGCCCAGCCAATTGCCGACCCACCCGCCCGTAAAATGAGCAAGACTGCGCCCAAGGCCAGACAGGTCAAGATCGTCCCTGCGGCATAGAACAGCGCCTCCTGCCGCACCGCCGCTTCTTCGCCTCCGCCGCGCGCAAGGCTGAGCGCCTTAAGACTAATGACTGGAAAAACACATGGCATGATATTGAGCAATAACCCGCCAAAAAGGGCACCGCCAATGGCCAACAGCGCGGCGAACAAGCCTGTTTCACCCCCCTCGCCTGAAATCAATTTGCCCGCAATGGCAACCGAGCCCGGCCGTGCCGAGACTTCAAAGCCCACGCCTTTGCCGATGCTGATCAACCCCGAAAATTGATCGGCCTTAAAGTCATCGCCGACGCGCGCTTCGATGATCAATCGATCACCGTCGCGCCATGCGCGCTGGGGGGCGTCATTGATCAGACCATATTGATCATCGGCAAAGAGCCAAGGATCAGTAATAGCAGACGCCGCTGGGAATGGGATCGACACACGCACGGTCTTTCCCTCGCGCGCGAACTTGGCTTCGCTGCCAAGCGGTTTGGCAATTTTGCTTCGCCAGGCGTCAAAAGCTGCCCCCCCCGTGCCGCGTCCGTCACCAAGTGTCAGGGTTTGGGTGAGTTCCGCCTGTTGCGGCGTGCAGACTTTATCGGAGCAGGCAAGGTATCGGATTTTGAGCGCAATTGGCAGCACCGTTCCAACCGCCAAGCCCTTGGGTATTGCAAGCGGCACCAAAAATGCATGCGCGCCTTCATACACATGATTCATCAGACCAAAGACAACAAGTCGCTCTGGAACGGGATAGGTGAGGGCACCCGCCGTCACACCCTTTGGCAAAGTCCATTCAACAAGGGGTCCCTGCCCCGCATTTCCTGGATTTTTCCAATAGCCATGCCAGCCCGGGCGCGGCGTCATCTCAACGGCGAACATGACACGCGCACCCGGTGCAGGACTTTGCGTTTCAGCAACGAGACGTGCCGTAATTTCATTTTGCGCCTGCGCAGGCGCGACAATGCCCAGCGCAAGCAGCATCGCCCAAAGGAAACGAATGACCAAAAAATCACATCTTTTCGTTGTCATATTGAGGCCCTATAGCCGGACAAAGGCCCGCTTGCACAGGAAGAATTCGCTCATGATTGGACGCTTGCTCTTGGCCGCAGTCGCTGGATTGGGGCTCCTTGCTGGCAGCGCTGTTGTGCCTAAGGCCCCCGCGACGCCCAGCAAGCCAAAGCTGATAGTCGTTGTTTCAGTTGATCAATTTTCAGCAGACCTCTTCAACCAATATCGCGGCACCTATTCTGCTGGACTCAAACGCCTGCTTGGCGGCGTCGTCTTTCCCGCAGGCTATCAAAGCCATGCCGCAACGGAAACATGCCCCGGGCATTCCACGATATTGACCGGTGGTCATCCGGCGCGAACGGGCATCATCGCCAATAATTGGATGGACCCCGCCCACCCGCGCACGGGGAAAGATGGGAAACCCGACTACACTGTTTACTGCGCGGAAGACCCAAGCACCCCGGGCAGCAACAGCGCACACTACACCGTCTCGCCGCGCCTCCTTAAGATGCCGACACTTGGCGATCGGCTAAAGGCCGTTGACCCACAAAGCAAAGTCGTGAGCATCTCGGGTAAAGACCGAGCGGCTGTCATGCTTGGAGGGCAAAATCCAAACCTTGCCATTTGGTGGGACGGCAAGACGTTCACGAGCTTCAAAGGGCGTGATGTTTCGGCCATGGCCTCGGTGAAGGCAGCCAATGAACACGCGCAAAAGGCGATTGCGAAACCCGTTCTTCCGGTCGCGCCTGCCCATTGCCTTATGGACACGCGCCTCGTTTCCCTGCCCAATGGCGGAAGTGTCGGCACCTTCAAGCCGCGCACCCCGGGCGATCCAAAACTCCTTCGGACTGCGCCCGAATTTGATCGATATACGATGGATATGGCGCTCGCAGCGCTTGATGAGCAAAAACTCGGCGCTGGGGCGACGACCGACCTGCTCGCCATTGGCCTATCCGGCACCGATTATGTCGGGCATACTTATGGCACTGAGGGCGTCGAAATGTGCACGCAGATTGCTACTGTGGACATCCTTTTGGGAAAACTCTTTGCAAAGCTTGACCGGCTCGGGCGGCCTTACGCCATCGTCGTCACGGCGGATCACGGCGGTCATGATGTGGTCGAGCGCAATGTTGAAAATGGTCTGCCCGCCGCGCAACGCGTTGAAATGGCTCTATTTCCAAAAGCGATGAGCAAAATTTTGAGCGGCGAATTTGGATTGACTGAAGAGGCATTGATTGGCGACGCCCCCTTTGGCGACCTTTATTTGTCGCGCTCCATTCCTGCCGAAAAACGAGATGCCGTTCTCAGCGCGGCGATCGCGCATTACCGAGAAAGTCCTCAGGTGGAGGCTGTTTTCACCAAGGATCAGATTGCCAAAGCGCCTGCGCCGCGTGCGAGCCTTGAAGACTGGTCAATGCTTGACCGCGTCCGCGCTAATTTTGATCCTGAGCGATCCGGCGATTTTTACGTCGTTCTGAAGTCTTTCGTGACGCCCATTCCGCGCGAGGTCAGTGGCTATGTCGCAACGCACGGCTCACCTTGGGGCTATGATCGGCGCGTACCCATCCTGTATTGGTGGAAGGGTATTGCCCATTATGAGCAGCCCAATGGGATTGAGACAGTGGATATTTTGCCGACGCTGGCCAGCCTCATCGGCCTCTTTGTGCCTCAAGCGGAAATCGACGGGCGTTGCATTGATGTCATGGCAGGCGCACCAAGCAACTGTCGCTAAAGTGCAGCCTCGCGCACCTGCGCCTCGCCGGCGGCCCGTTGCGCCTTGAGTTCAGTCGAGAGTTGCGCTGGGTCTCGCGCGAAAACAAAGCCGAAAGATACGCCGCCCTCCTTGCCAATCGTCGCATGATGAAGCTTGTGCGCCTGCACGAGCCGTTTGGCATAGCCCGAACGCGGCACCCACCGGAAATAGCGCTGATGAACGAGCCCATCGTGGACCAGGGTATAGATGATGCCGTAAGCAAGAATGCCTAGGCCGACTGCTGTCGCGGCGGGCCAATTTTCGCTTCCCATCACAAGTGGGCTGCCAAGCGCAAACATTGTGATGCTCATCGCGGCCCCGACAAGGCCGAACAAGTCATTCTTCTCCAACGCCTTATCATGCGGCTCATGATGATCACGGTGCCAGCCCCAGCCCCAGCCGTGCATGACATATTTATGCGACCACCACGCAAGCCCCTCCATCGCAAGGACGGTTACAATCACTGTGGCGGTGTCGAGCAACAACGGCATGGACGACCAATAACAGAAATTTAGGAAAATTCCGTTATAAATTTTAAAGCATTGGCCGGAAAACCTCCGCGCTTGTCGCCATGAGGACGGTCCGTGATGAACTATGAGACGTTTGATTTGACGCTCGGCAAGATCATGCAAAATCACACAATCGCTTTTGCGCTCATCATCTTTGGCGCAATTTTGTGCGGCACATGGCTGGAACGATATGCCGCGCAATCGAGCAAAAAACGCGGTAATGGCGCGCGGTTTCAGCATTGGAACCGGAAAAAATGGGTCGGTCAAGCCAAAGTGGCAATCCCCTCAAATCAGCCCTTTTCAACGGGCTTTGATGCGACTGAGCAACTCCGGCAAGTGATGGCGGCTCCCTTTACCCGACGCGCGATCCTGAACAAAAGTGAGGCACGCCTGTTCGCCGCAGTTGAAAAGACGCTGGTTGATCTGGGCTCAGAGTGGCGGCTGATGGCGCAAGTTAGTCTTGGTGAAATTCTCAGCTCTTCCGACAAATCAGCCTATACCGCGATCAATTCAAAGCGCGTCGATATACTCATCGTGGATGCTAGTGGGATGCCCCTGCACGCCATTGAATATCAAGGGGGTGGGCATTACCAAGGAACTGCCGCAGTGCGCGACGCAGTTAAAAAAGAGGCTTTGCGGCGTGCCGGGGTCGGTTATGTTGAGATTGCGCAGGGTGATACCCACGCTGAGATGCGCGCCACGCTCCTCAGACTTGTCACGCAATCGAAGGAATATAAGCCGCCCAAAAAGGACGTTTGACAGGCCCTCTGACGCGGCTCTAAAGCGTGCTGCATGGCCAGCAGACCGCGCACACTCTATGAAAAAATCTGGGACGCGCATGTCGTTTCTACGCGCGACGATGGCACGTGCCTCATTTATATTGACCGGCACCTTGTTCATGAAGTGACGAGCCCGCAGGCATTTGAGGGGCTTCGTGCAGCGGGGCGAACGGTGCGAAGGCCGGATTTGACCTTGGCTGTGCCGGATCACAATTTGCCGACCACAGCGCGCAAAGACGCGAATGGCGACCGCATTGCTATTGCCGACGCCGAAAGCGCCAACCAGCTTGCAACCCTAGAAGCCAATGCCCCGGCCTTTGGCATCCGCTATATCGGTGCGACGGACCGCGAGCAGGGGATTGTCCATGTCGTCGGGCCGGAGCAGGGCTTTTCGCTACCGGGAACGACGATCGTGTGCGGAGATAGCCACACAGCCTGCCACGGCGGGCTCGGCGCGCTGGCGTTTGGTATTGGTACAAGCGAGGTTGAGCATGTGCTCGCTACGCAGACACTTTTGCTCAGTCAGTCAAAAACGATGGAGGTGCGCGTTGAGGGCGACGTCGGACCGTCCGTGACGGCCAAAGACATCATCCTCCACATTACCGGCGTCATCGGTGCGGCGGGGGGCAATGGCTCGGTGATTGAATATACCGGCTCAGCCATCCGCGCGCTCTCGCTCGAGGGGCGTCTTACCGTGAGCAACATGGCGATAGAAGGTGGTGCAAGGGCGGGCTTGATTGCGCCCGATGAAACGACCTTTGCCTATATCAAGGGCCGCCCATACGCGCCCAAGGGCGCTGCATGGGAAGCGGCGGTGGCCTATTGGAAAACACTCGGAACCGACCCCGGCGCCGTCTATGACAAAACCGTCATCATCGATGCCGCAGATATTGCGCCGAGCGTGACGTGGGGGACATCACCCGAAGACGTTGTGCCGATCACTGGCGTTGTGCCCGATCCAATGAGCTTTTCCGATCCCGGCAAACAAGTCGCTGCACAAAAATCGCTCGATTATATGGGCCTGACCGCGGGAACGCGCATGGAGGATGTGACCGTTGAAAACATCTTTATCGGCAGCTGCACCAACAGCCGGATCGAAGATCTCCGCGCTGCGGCGGCTGTGCTCAAGGGGCGAAAAAAGGCAGCGGGCATTAAATGGGCGATTGTGGTGCCGGGGTCAGGTTTGGTGAAAGAGCAAGCCGAAGCTGAAGGGCTCGACCGCATCTTCATCGGAGCCGGGCTCGAATGGCGCGAGCCTGGCTGTTCGGCCTGCCTCGCAATGAACCCAGACAAGGTCCCGCCGGGCGAACGCAGTGCGTCGACATCGAATCGAAATTTCGTCGGTCGGCAAGGCCCGGGGGCGAGGACGCATCTGGTCTCGCCCGCAATGGCAGCAGCGGCGGCGGTTACGGGCCGCCTGTGTGATGTGCGGAAATTGGTGAGGTGAGACAGCTGAGGCTCTACTTGATGAGATTTTGCGATTTCATCAGGCAACGACTGCCTCTTGCCAAAGCTAAGCAATCGTGGCTTTCATGGCCGACCCAATGAGCCGGAGCAATTGATTGGAACCCGTCAACATTATTGAAGGCAAGGCTT
>JBEGTP010000029.1:0-4500 GCA_041179365.1 Pseudomonadota bacterium | reverse complement strand
AGCCAAAAAGTCAGTGGCGCTGAATTTGAGTGCGCCAGAAGGCCGCGAATTATTGCAGGAGCTTGTCCGCAGGACCGGGCAATTTGTGACCAATTTTCCGGTCGACGGGTTCCTGTCGCATGAAAAGCTCAGCTCAGATCGCGCTGACCTTGTGACCGTCCGCGTCATGGGGCTGGCTGATGGCGCCCCGGCGCTGGATTATACCGTCAATTCGGCAATTGGCTATCCCGACTTGACCGGGCCAGGGCCGCAGCCGGTCAATCATGTCTTGCCCGCATGGGATTTGCTCACTGGCGCTTACGCCGCGTTTGCAATGATGGCAGCATTGCGTCACCGCACTGAAACTGGCAATGGACAGGAAGTGCGCATTCCACTGTCCGACGTCGCGATTGGCACCGTCGCTAATCTCGGGGCGCTTGCCGAAGTTCTATATACTGGTACCAACCGCGAGCGGTTGGGCAATGCAGTCTATGGCGCGTTTGGCCGCGATTTCGTGACTGCCGACGGCACGCGGCTCATGGTGATAGCTATCACCTCGCGTCAGTGGACAGGGCTGATCAAGGTCCTTGATATCGCCAGGGAAATTGCAGCAATCGAGCGGGAACGTGGCGTCAGTTTTGAACGCGATGAAGGTGTCCGTTTTCAGCACCGCGATATCCTGTTTCCGTTGGTCGAAACAAAGGTTGCGACGTGGAAATATGCCGAACTGAAAGTGGCTTTGGATGCTGTCGGTGGCTGTTACGGTCCCTATCAAACGATGCACGATGCGGCACAGGATGCTGCGCTCGTCACCAACAACCCGATTTTTGGCCGCGCCGACAACCCTAGCGGATTTGACTATCCCGCCGCAGGTGCAATGGCGACCATTCCGCAGATCGAACGTGGCGCTCCACTTCCTGCCCCGTTGCTCGGCGCGCATAGCGAAGAAATATTGGCTGAACGCCTCGGGCTGACCACCAACATGATTGGCGAACTCCACGCCAAAGGTATAATCGGACTTGCATCCAAAGGAACCAGCAAATGACTTTACGCCGCGCTGCGATTGTTTCGCCAATCCGAACCCCCGTTGGCAAATTTCTCGGTAGCCTCGCGCCGGTCAACGCGGGCGAATTAGGTGCGGTCATATTGCGCGCATTGGTCGAGCGAACTGGCTTAGATGCCACCCGCATCGATGACGTGGTGTTTGCGCAAGGTTATGGTAATGGTGAAGCGCCCTGCATTGCACGCTGGTCGGCGTTGGCCGCAGGGTTGCCGATTTCGGTACCGGGCTATCAATTGGACCGGCGCTGCGGATCAGGGCTGCAATCGGTCATCGATGCAGCCATGATGGTACAAACAGGCGCTGCCGATGTAGTTGTGGCAGGCGGAGTCGAGAGCATGTCTAATGTCGAGCATTACTCGACTGACCTGCGCGGCGGTGTTCGAGCGGGCAATGTCACGCTGCACGATCGGTTGACACGCGGGCGGGTGATGTCGCAGCCGATCGAGCGCTTTGGCGTGATTAGCGGCATGATTGAAACCGCCGAAAATCTGGCTAAAGACTATGATATCAGCCGAGAGGCTTGCGATGCATATGCTGCACGCAGCCACGCCCGTGCAACCGCTGCTTGGGCGAACGGCTTGTTTGATGACGAGATTGTGCCGGTTGCAATCCCGCAAAGGCGCGGCGATCCGGTAATGTTTACGAAGGACGAGGGATTTAGGGCGGATGTAACCGCCGAAAGCTTGGCCGCATTGCGACCACTCGATGGCGGGGTTGTTACCGCTGGCAATGCCAGCCAGCAGAATGATGCCGCCGCCGCCTGTCTGGTGGTCGCGGAGGATAAGTTGGCAGAGCTCGGCCTCGAACCGATTGCATGGTTCCACAGCTGGGCAGCGGCAGGTTGCGAGCCTTCGCATATGGGCATTGGCCCGGTGCCCGCAGTCGAACGGCTTTTTGCGCGCAACGGTCTTGGCTGGAGCGATATCGACGTCGTCGAACTCAACGAAGCCTTTGCATCGCAAGTGCTTGCAGTGCTCAAAGGCTGGGGTTGGAGCGACGATGACAGCCGCCAAGATATTCTCAACGTCAACGGCTCAGGCATTTCGCTTGGCCATCCGATTGGTGCCACCGGCGGGCGCATCCTTGCCAAC
The DNA here is from genome assembly GCA_041179365.1 of Pseudomonadota bacterium. Lineage (GTDB taxonomy): Bacteria > Pseudomonadota > Alphaproteobacteria > Sphingomonadales > Sphingomonadaceae > Aquisediminimonas. The sequence goes on along the minus strand of JBEGTP010000029.1, from coordinate 2,367 downwards.
CTGACACGGGAACTAAAACGCCGGGGTGGGCGTTATGGGTTAGAAACCATGTGTATTGGTGGCGGCCAAGGCCTCGCCGCTATATTCGAGGCGGCATGACAAAAGCAGGCTTGGCGGCTGCCAAAGACTATGCCGCTTCGGCAAAACAAGCGGTGTGTGAACGGCTGAAATCCGCAAATTTCGACGACGAGCAACGCATTGTTCACGGCCTAGCATGGATAGAAACCTGTGTTCACGCGCTCCAAGCTATCGCCATTTGGGCAGCATCCCATGATGGTGTTGGCGAGCAGTTAGTGACCGAAATCGCATTTGGTGAAACGCTCGCGCAACTGGCGGGCGGGCTGCCCATGGGTCAGAATGAGTTTATCCGACCCGCCGATTTTGGCCTTGCCGATGCAGCGCAAAAACTATCGTTCTTTGCAACGGGCAACACAGCCGCAAACCGACGTGCGCTGATCGAGTTTGTAAGTGATGGAGGCACAATAAGCGAAGGTTTTGAGGACGAAACAATCAATCAGGTTCGCGCGCAATATCGGCGCTTTACCGATGACCGGATTCTGCCCCGCGCGCATAAATGGCATCTTGCAAATGACTTGATCCCCGATACGCTGATCGCTGAAATGGCCGAACTGGGCACATTTGGCGTTTGCATAGCCGAAGAATTTGGCGGCCTTGGCCTTGGCAAGCTGGTGATGTGCGTCATCACCGAAGAACTATCTCGCGGCTGGATCGGTACCGGATCGCTTGGTACGCGCTCTGAAATTGCCGGCGAGCTCATCATGCTCGGCGGCACAGCAGCGCAAAAATCACATTGGCTGCCGAAAATTGCCAGTGGCGAAATACTGCCAACCGCCGTTTTTACCGAGCCTGACACCGGGTCCGATATGGCCAGCCTGTCGACACGCGCCGTTCGCAGCGAAAATGGCTGGAAAATTACCGGAGCCAAGACATGGATCACCCACGCGGCGCGCACTGACCTAATGACTTTGATGGCCCGGACCAAGCCGGACGTGGCGGGCTATGCTGGCCTGTCGATGCTACTTGTACCGAAGCCGCGCGGCACCGAAGCTGACCCCTTCCCAGCAGCCGGAATGGACGGCAGCGAGATCGAGGTTTTGGGTTATCGCGGGATGCGCGAATATGCGCTTGCCTTTGACAATATGGAGGCACCGCAAGATGCGCTGCTCGGCGGTGAAGAAGGCCAGGGCTTTAAGCAGCTTATGCGCACGTTCGAAGGCGCGCGAATCCAGACGGCGGCCCGCGCGGTTGGCGTCGCTCACAGGGCATTCGAGCTTGGTTTTCAATATGCCACCGACCGCAAGCAATTCGGCAAAGCACTCATTGGGTTTCCACGGGTTTCGGACAAGCTCGCTTTGATGATCGTAGATATGGTCATGGCCCGAGAGCTTACTTACTTCGCAGCACGCCAAAAAGATTCAGGCAAACGCTGTGACATAGAGGCTGGCATGGCCAAGCTACTGGCAGCGCGCGCGGCGTGGTCAAACGCCGACTCAGCTCTGCAAATCCATGGCGGCAACGGCTATGCACTCGAATATGAAATCAGCCGAGTGCTGTGCGACGCCCGCATCCTCAATATCTTTGAAGGCGCAGCAGAAATTCAGGCGCAGGTGATTGCGCGCGGCATATTGGAAGGCAGAAATTGATGAACGAAGATTACACCGCGATCCGCGAAGAGGTTGCCAAATTATGCCAGCAGTATCCCGGTGAATATTGGCGCGGCAAGGACCGCGAGCGTGCGTATCCGACCGAGTTTGTGACCGCATTAGGCGATGCAGGCTATCTTGCCGCGCTTATTCCCGAAGAATATGGCGGGGCTGGATTGCCGATATCGGGGGCGGCGGCGATTTTGGAGGAAATCCAGAAACAAGGCTGCAATGGCGGGGCGTGCCATGCACAGATGTACATTATGGGCACGCTCCTCCGCCATGGATCGGATGCGCAGAAAGCCGCCTATTTGCCCAAAATCGCAACGGGCGAACTGCGTCTGCAAGCCTTTGGCGTGACCGAGCCGACTAGCGGTACCGACACATTGGCGCTCCGGACGACCGCAAAACTGGACGGCGATCATTATGTCGTCAACGGCCAGAAAATCTGGACCAGTCGGATAGAACACTCAGACCTGCTATTGCTCCTTGCCCGCACTACGCCGCGCGATCAGGTCGCGAAGAAAACCGACGGGCTGTCGGTGTTTCTGGTGAATGTCAACGAAGCTCTGGGCAATGGCCTGACCATCCGTCCGATTGAAACGATGATGAACCATTCAACCACCGAGGTGTTCTTCGAAGACATGCGCGTGCCGGCTGCTAATTTGATCGGTGAGGAAGGCCAAGGCTTCAAATATATATT
>JBEGTP010000028.1:0-3559 GCA_041179365.1 Pseudomonadota bacterium | reverse complement strand
CGCGAAGTGTTCGCCCGGTTCATGATGTCAGACAGATCATTGCAGTCGAGCCCTGGCTGGCCTGCTCCAAAATGATTGGCCACAGCCGTCACATAGCGATCAAACGCTACCAACCCGCCATTGCCATCAAAGTGCACACGCAAATCCGCGTTCGCGCCTTGCAAGAGGCCGCGATTATGCTCCACGAAGCGCCCATAAGCGGGCGTTATGTCATGGCCGAGGGTCCGGCATCTCAGCGTACCCACCATCAACATGGTATCAAAAGTACGCACAGCCGCAGCGGACGCCGCGGCATCACTCCAGCATGATGCGGCCTGCGCTTGCTGTGTTTGCGAAACGAACACGAGAAGCGCTCCCGCACAACCCTTAGCTGTGATCTTCATGGTCCCAAACCCTTCCCTGTTTCTACAGCCGCAAAGTCTCACGGGATCCTCACCCAAAGGATACCAAAGTTGATGAAGCCAGAATTCACTCTTTTGTGAGATCAGGTTGCACAGAGAGGACTTGCAAACACGCGTGTGAACGACGACATGAGGCCGGACAAATTTCACTCACGACGCACTGAAAGGACGATCTCAATGACGATCAAAATTGGCGATACAATTCCAGAAACAAACCTCGTGGAAATGACCGCCGAGGGCCCACAGGGCACAAGCTCAAGCGCATATTTCAAAGGAAAGCGCGTGGCCCTGTTTTCGGTACCTGGCGCGTTTACGCCAACCTGCTCCGCTAAACATCTGCCCGGCTTTGTCGAGCAGGCCGATGCGCTTAAAGCCAAGGGTATTGACGCCGTTGCCTGCACCGCCGTCAACGACGCGTTCGTGATGGGCGCTTGGGGAAAATCGGCTGGTGTTGAGGGCAAGGTAACGATGCTTGCCGATGGAAATGGCGATTTTGTGAAAGCCGTCGGCCTTGAAATGGATGGCAGCAAATTCGGCATGGGCGGGCGCGGTCAGCGTTTCTCGATGGTCGTCAATGATGGCGTTGTCGAACAACTCCATGTCGAAGCGCCTGGCGAGTTCCGTGTCAGTGCCGCTGAGTATCTGCTCGAACAGCTCTGAAGTCTGCGGGGACGAAACCTAGCTTTCGTCCCCGTCCCTTTTCAATGCCTTGTCCCCTTCTCGGAATCTGTTTAAGACTGCTCAATGTTGAATCAGACCGAAATGCAGTCCGGTCGAGCGATTGTTGACGCGCTCGATAGTCTTTTTAAAGCCTCCGTAAAGCGCCTCCGCGACGGGATCGGCGCTTACATCGCAGACGGGACGTTGCCTGATCCGCGGTCTCGAAACGATGGCAGTTTCGCCTATCCTGAAATTCACCTCACTTGGTCAGGCGACGCAGACAGCGCTGAGCCTCAGCGCTCTTACGGGCGGTTGGCCGCGCCGGGGCATTATGTCACGAGCATCACCAAACCAAGCCTGTTTTCAGCCTATCTCGCCGAGCAGATCGACATTTTGGTCTCGGATTACGGCGTTCATGTCGAAGCGCGGCCCGGAACGCAGGAAATACCGTTTCCTTATGTCCTCGATGCCAACACCGAGTTTGGCGATGTCCGCGCGATTGATCTCGCGCGCTGGTTTCCTTCAACTGAACTTGCCTATATTGGGGATGAAATTGCAGACGGGCTGTTTCTGAGCGCGCCCGATACGCCCCATCCGCTTGCGCTTTTTGATGGGCTGAGGACCGATTTTTCGCTTGCTCGACTCCGCCATTATACCGGGACGCCCCCCGAGCACGTGCAGCGCTATGTGCTCTTCACCAACTATCACCGCTATGTTGATGAATTCGTGACATGGGCTTGTTCCCAACTCGGTGGCGAGACGCCCTATGAAATGCTCTCGTGCCCCGGCGGCGTGACCGTCACGAGCAAGACACCTGACCCTTTGTCTGCGGTTGCCGATAGCGCTTGGCGGCGACACCAAATGCCAGCATGGCATTTGACCGCGCCAGACAAAAGCGGGATTACGTTGGTCAACATCGGCGTCGGTCCTTCCAACGCGAAGACGATTACCGACCATCTCGCGGTGCTCCGTCCTGAAGCGTGGCTGATGATTGGGCATTGCGGGGGCCTCCGTGCCTCGCAGCGGATTGGCGACTATGTACTCGCGCACGCTTATTTGCGTGATGATCATGTCCTTGATGATGTTTTGCCGCCCGAAATCCCTATTCCGCCCATCGCCGAAGTGCAGCAGGCACTGGCACGCGCCGCGCAAACGGTGTCAGGCGAACATGGCGATACACTGAAAGCGCGGCTACGCACCGGGACGATCGTGACGACGGATGATCGGAATTGGGAACTCCGCTATTCAAAGAGCGCCCTACGCTTTTCGCAAAGCCGCGCGATTGGCATCGACATGGAGTCGGCAACGATTGCGGCGCAAGGGTATCGCTTCCGGGTTCCTTACGGCACGCTCCTGTGTGTTTCGGATAAACCGATGCACGGAGAACTAAAGCTTCCGGGCCAAGCAAACCGGTTCTACGAACGTGCGATTGCTGAGCATATGCTGATCGGGATCGAAGCCTGTAATGAGCTGAGACGCGAAGGCGCGAAGCTCCACAGCCGGAAATTGCGCGCGTTTAATGAGCCCCCGTTCCGGTAATGCAGCCCTGACACGCGGCATGGCGGCCTGCAGACGTGGTGCAGATCACTCGAAACGCCTGATACGGGCGCGCACGGATCCAGACTTGAAGCAGCCCGCCCGATTGCCGCGACGAAGCGAGCGCAAGGCCCAATCATCGACTCACAAATGAGCGTATGAGTAACGGTCTCCCTCCGGTAAAAAGGATAGTGCGATGACTTCAACCGTAAAAGGCCAGCTTGGGCCCGAATTGACGCATGAACGCCAACCCATTGCGGCATTTTATAATGCAGGCGACGCTCCAAATGATTTGACTGCAACGATCGAGGATGATGTTCAGGTTGTCCGCGATACCCACGGGCGTTTTTCTGCAAGCGAAGAGCACCGACTGCGCGACCGCGTGGCAGAGGGCATCTCGCGCGCGGCACAAACGGCTCAAAAGTCGGCAAAGTTGACCCGTGCTCGCGCTCAGGATGGGGCGCGTTCAACGGTGCAGGCCGCGCGTGAGCACCCAGCGATGACCGCCGCCGTGATTGGAGGCCTCGCGGCAACCGCCGCCTATGCTGGCGCGCGCCTGTTTAAAGCGCGTCAAGACAGGCATGAACCACAAACGACGCCAGGCGCGCCACTGCGAAAAGCCGTCCAGCGCGCCGTAGCCGTGCCGAAGAAGGCATAAAGAGCGGGTCTCAAAAGCGGTTTCGTCAATTGAGACGAGCCCCATTTGGAAGCGTAAAAACCGCCTGATCGTGAACACCGTCATCCCGGATTCTACCGGGATGACGCACGGGGCGGCATGACGAGCGGGTTCGAAATTTCTCGCGCGACGTTAATGCGAGCATAGCGACGCCATCCAGTGACGCCAAAGCTGGCTTGCTTCGGTGTGCTCGCAAGGACAAACCCGATTTCAAGCGCGCCGCGTCAGCACACGCGTAATACCAAGCTGCATTGATCAGAACCCACGCGTCCACTGACGACGCCCG
>JBEGTP010000027.1:0-13471 GCA_041179365.1 Pseudomonadota bacterium | reverse complement strand
AAGCACTTTGCCTTCCGAAGAAGTGTGCAGCAAATTGGCATCGGTCGAAAACGGCGACTCGCCGCGTTTATCCTTGGGCACCGGAATTTGATGCTTCTCAGCGAAGTCGATGAGCGCGGTGCGGCTCGTCAAATCCCATTCGCGCCAAGGCGCGATGATTTTGATACTCGGATCAAGCGCAGCATAGCCAAGCTCGAACCGAACCTGATCATTGCCTTTACCGGTTGCCCCGTGGGCGACAGCATCAGCACCAACTTTATGGGCGATTTCGATTTGCTTCTTGGCGATCAATGGCCGCGCGATCGAGGTGCCGAGCAGATAAAGCCCTTCATAAAGAGCGTTTGCGCGCATCATCGGAAAAACATAATCTTTCACGAACTCTTCGCGCACGTCTTCGATGAAGATATGCTCTTCCTTGACGCCCGCGTGCCGCGCTTTCGCCCGCGCAGGTTCAATTTCTTCGCCTTGGCCAAGATCGGCGGTGAAGGTCACGACTTCGCAATTATACGTGGTTTGTAGCCACTTCATGATGACGCTCGTATCAAGCCCGCCCGAATAGGCGAGGACGACGCGTTTTACATCGGTAGGATTGGCTTTTTCAGTCATGAACGTCCCGGTTTGTCAGCAAGTTTTGATCGGCTTGCCTCTAGGGCGCGCCCCCTTCTGTGTCAAAGCGCGGGCCACACATTATGACGCATCACCCTGATATTTGATTTCAAGATAGCGCCCTTGGGTGGCGAGTTTGTTGAGGTCGCCCGAGGCGAGCTGCTCGCTCATGCGTTTGAGCTCGCTATCAACCACGGCAAGCCCTTCAACGAGCTGCTTGTCTGGACTTAACCCATTTAGTCCATCGCGGCGCAGGTTTTCGGGAACGCGCTGATAGCCGGCAACAAGTTCCGGCAGCTCATCGGCAATAAGACGCCTGATTTCGGTCGCAGCGGGCTCGCGCTCATCGAGCGCTTGCAATTGAGGCGCCAAACACTCGAGCTTTACGCCAATGCTGTCGGCGAGGGCTTGCGCTGGTGCTGGCAAGGCCTTCCGCTGTGCGTCGAGCCAAAGGCTTGTCGTGTGCGGCAGGGTCTTGATGTCTGCCTTGACGAGCATGTCCTGAGACACAATCGGCTCTCGACTGAGTATGACCCCAAGCGCCACTGCGCCGAGCGCGCCAAGAGCCGTGATCATCACGCCCGTCACTTCGAGCGGCATAAACAAACCGGTGACCAGCGCGCCGAGCAATATGACAGCCACACCCGCGATCGAAAATTTAAGAGCCCGCCCTGCCCGCTTCATTGCCGATTGCCTTTGCCTTGGTTGGTCGCGCCTGTCGCGAGACCGTTCAAGAAATTCATTGGCCTTTGCGATGTGGCGATCGACCTCAGACACGCGCTATTCCACCGGCGCAAACGGGCTAGCAACGCCCGCTTCAAGCGCGCCCTGCGCTTGGCCTTCCGCGCGCGCGATATAACCTTTTGATTTTTCAACCTCACCAGACAGCGACTCGACTGTCGACTTCATCGAGACGAGCGCCTTGGCTTTGAATGTGTCAATCTGGTCCATCGTCAGGTAAATATTCTCAAAGGCGCGCTTCAACGTTTCAACGGGAATCGTCGAACTTGCGGCTTGCTCGTGGATCGCCGCCGTCTGAGTCTTGAGCATTTCTCCGGTCGAATCGATGATCCTTGCGGTCGTGGTGTTAAGCTGGGTAATTTGTTCAAGGACCAATTTCTGCCCCACCAAAGCTTGTGCGACAGTCACAGCGGTCCGAAGCGCTGAAACGGTGGTCGTCGACGCACGGTCGACACCCTTGATCAGCTCAACATTGTTCTTTTTGACTAGATCAAGCGCGAGATAACCTTGCACCGATACGGCCATTTGGGTGAGGAGATCCTGCGTGCGCTGGCGAATATAAAACAGGGCGGACTCGCGGATCGCTTTGGCTTTCGCGGGATCACTGATTTCAAGGTCCGCGGATTTGTCTTCCAGCTTGCCATCAAGCGCTTTGGCAACATGGATCATCTGTTCGAGCCGCCCCATTGCCGCCCAAAGGTTTTGCCGCTCAACGTCAATCGCGGCATTGTCTTTCATCAGTTCATCCTTGCCCGAACCGAGGCTCGTCAGGATCGAGGCAATGTGCGTTTGGCTTGACTTATAGCCGTCAAAATAATCGCGCATCTTGCTGCCATAGGGAATGATTCCAAAGAGCTTTTTGGGCGTGAAGAGATCGCCTTTGCGGCCTGGGTCGAGGTCTTCAATCGTCCGCCGTAGCTGCGCCAGATCGGCCCCGACGCCGCTATCCTGATCCATCGCGCGAACGGGCCGGTCAAGGAATCGGTTCGATTGCCCCGCCGCATCGGCAATCTCCTTGCGCCCCATGTTGGTCAGTTGATCAACTTTTTTGCCAAACTCAGGCGAATTGGGATCAAGCGCTGCAAGTTCGTCGACAAAGGCCAAGGCCTTGGCATCAAGCGCTGAAACTTGCTCGTCCTTCAAGGGCACAAGCCCGGAAGCCTTTTCGGGCGCAACGCTTGGCACCGGGTCCGGCGCGTGCAAAATGATTGGCTCTTCGGTTTGGGTTGGCGAACTGGCCATCTAAAACTTCTCCCTGACTAGACGCTCAACATGGCCACTCTTGCTGTATTATTCAAGTAGCACGCTAACGTCACTCATTTTATCCAATACACGGGGATAGGCAAAGGCCCAATGCGGGTGGCCGGGGATTCGCCCGAGGTTGAAAGGATGAGCATCCAAATGCGCAATACTCTGGTCATTTTATTGGCAGGTCTAACAACCGTGGCAATACCGGGAACAGCCTCGCCGCTCGCAATTTCAAAATGCTCGATCACCCGTGCGATTTACACCCAGCCGGGCAATCCCGGGATAGTCATGGGCTTCACGCCGCAAAAAACACGGTCGCGCTACGCCTCTGATCTGGTGCTGTTCGTCAAACAAGGCCAGCAACAATTCTGGTTCGGCTTTGACATGCCCAATGGTTATGGCGGACCCTATATCACCCCGCAGCGCGACCCGAAGCTTGTTAGGCCTGTCGGCGCGGATGCGGAAGACGGTCCAGATGATAGCCTTGGCACGCCGGCACCAAAAACGGCGGACGGAGCGGCAGACGGCGACTCGATGAGCACCGGGCAGATGGACTTTGACGCGTTCGACGCCAAGTTGATGAACCTAGGCCGTGTCCCGCAGAAGGGAGACAAGCCCCCCGCTTTCCTCTTTGCGCGCGGCCTCGGACCTCTTTTCCACTATGCGCATAATGGAGACTTGTTTCATCTCACCAAGCCAGTGAGCATAACCCGCGATATGTGGCGGCTGACGGGTTGCGACAAGGTGGCGCACTAGAGATTGTCAGGGTTTGCGAATTTCAAACACAACATGCTCGTATGTTATGCCGCCCAGTGTGCGTGCAACCAATCCGTCGCGCAGCTTACCGCCAATTTTCCGCATCGCGCCTTGAGAGCGCCAATTGGTTTCCCCAACTTCAAACGTGACGCAATCGACAAACGTAAAGGCATGATCCAGCATCAACCGCTTCACTTCGGCGTTCGTCGCGCCGCCCCAATGACTGCGCGCAAGAAAGGTCCAACCGATTTCGATTTCGCGTTTATCGGGATTATAGCCGCCATAGCGGCTTGTTCCGATGATAGCGCCGGATTTACGGTCAACAAAGGCGAAGGCCGATTTGGTCGCCATGCCACCATCGAAGAATGACCTGAAAACCGGCTCTTGCCAGCGATCGTGAACCGGATGCCCCTCCCAAATCAAGGGATCAGATGCCGCAGCGAACAGCGCATCCCAATCTTCGCCAACGAGCGGACGAATCAGCACAGTTTCGCCGAGGAGTATCGGCTGGAGATTGGGTGGCGGCGTCATTTGGCGATCAGTCTTTGAAATAGAAGGTGTCGTTCAAATATACATATTCCAACGCACCCTTTTCGACTTCAAAGACAGCGTATCGATGCTCGATATGGCCGTCGGGAAAGCCGAGCGTGATGACGTTGCCGATGATGTAGTAACTTGTTCGCGCTTGGCTTTCCGGGCTGATGTTTCCTGCGAACACGCTTTTGCCTGTGCTGGTGATGCTAGTTTGCCGCCGTGTTGAAAGCCAACCAGCACGACTTAGCGTGAGACTTCCTTCATCAGCCGTCGAGGTTGTAATTCCTTCTGATCCGCCATTAATCATTCCTCCCGAAAATGAACGGAGTTGGGCATCAAAGACGGCGCCTGCGGGGGAAGGGTCAGTTGGAAAAGTATCATCATCCCAGGTCGTGTCGCCATCTGCGCGAATCTCAACGCCTTTCTTGCCAACGCGCCAGTCACCAGTTTCACATTTTTGGGCCTTGAACCAAGCACGCGTCGGCTGAATTTTGCCAACGTCGGCCTTTGGGCATTGTGTCGCCAAGCCGCCCGGGAACAGCATCCAGATTTCAACGGAATAGGCTCCGTATGAATTGTAATAGGCCTTCTTGGTGAGCTTGATCGATTTCAACGCTTGGGGCAGCGCATTCGATGCCGCCTTCAACTGTGCGACGTCGGGCAGGCTGCCGCCAGCAGGGATCGCCGGAGATAGAGACGGTGCAGCATGCGTTTTTGCTAATGCCGATCCAGCGGGCGTACCGCGCGGAGAAATCCCGCGCGCGTCGAGTGTATATTCGGTGATATCAATACCCAGCGACGCCTGCGCCATCCCGCGCGCCGTGCTTTTAATGCTGGTCTGGCCGTTTGCGCCCTGGGTCTTCCACTGCTCGACAGCCGCTTCAAAGAAGATCACCCGCAACAAAAGGTCATCGGCGGCATCTTGCATTTCGGTGTTTGACATGGCGCTGATGCCCGCAACCTTTGCTGACGCGCGGTGCAGCTGTGCGTTGACAGACGATACCATTGCCCGGTCTGGGTTTTCAAATTGACCCACGGACGCTTGCCAAGATGAGATCCAAACAGCGGTCATAACATCGATTAGATTTTCAGAATCGAGCCCCATCGTGCCAAGCGCGTTGTGCGCCAGCGTGAAGAGATCAACTGTCGCGAGTTCCGTGCGCATCTTGGCGGCACCTGCCGGATCCGTTGTCGCAAGCGCATCAATAAATTTGGCCAAATTCTGTTTCGCGCGCACCGGGTCGCGCTTGAATTGCCCTAGAGAGGCGGCCTGCGCACGCGCAACTGGAGCCGGAGCCGAAAAAACGGGTGCCGGCGCGGCAATCACGAAAGCCAATCCCGCCAACCAAACAAAACCCGAAAGCTTCATCCCATCCCCCTTTTTGCTCGGCTTAAGGCCCAGAACCTTGCCAACCGTAGCGCGCACGGCAGAAAAGAAAAGGGCCGGAAGTTTCCCTCCGGCCCAATTCTTTGGTGCAAAAAGCGACCGGACTTAGAAGCCCATATCGCCCATGCCGCCCATGCCGCCCATGCCGCCGCCGGGCATTCCGCCCATGCCGCCGACAGCCTTATCTTCTGGTGCGTCAGAGATGGCGGCTTCGGTCGTGATCAAAAGACCCGCAACCGATGCTGCATCCTGAAGTGCGGTGCGAACGACCTTGGTCGGATCGATCACGCCAGCCTTCACAAGGTTTTCGTAAACATCTGTCGATGCATTGAAGCCTTGTTTTTCATCATTTTCGCGCAGGAGGTTGCCCGAAACGACCGCACCGTCGAACCCAGCATTCGCTGCGATCTGGCGGAGCGGCGCAACAATCGCCTTGCGGACGATGTCGATGCCGCGGGTCTGGTCATCATTGATGCCCTTCATGCCGTTCAGTGCCTTGGTCGCATACAGAAGCGCAGTACCGCCGCCGGGGACGATGCCTTCTTCAACAGCAGCACGGGTTGCATGCAGCGCATCGTCAACGCGGTCCTTGCGTTCTTTCACTTCAACTTCGGTCGAACCACCAACCTTGATCACCGCAACGCCGCCAGCAAGCTTGGCAAGGCGCTCTTGAAGCTTTTCCTTGTCATAGTCAGATGTGGTGTTTTCAATCTGCGCCCGGATCGCTTCAACGCGGCCCTTGATCGCTTTCTTGTCACCAGCACCGTCGACAATCGTGGTGTTATCCTTGTCGATCGTGATGCGCTTGGCTTGACCAAGCATCGCGAGGGTAACGGTTTCAAGCTTGATGCCAAGGTCTTCAGAAATCATTTCACCCTTCGTTAGGATCGCGATGTCTTCGAGCATCGCCTTACGGCGATCACCAAAACCTGGAGCCTTGACCGCAGCGATTTTGAGGCCGCCGCGCAACTTGTTGACCACGAGGGTCGCGAGCGCTTCGCCTTCAATGTCTTCAGCGATGATCAGGAGCGGACGACCCGACTGGACAACGGCTTCCAAGATAGGGAGCATCGCTTGCAGGTTCGAAAGCTTCTTTTCGTGGATCAGAACATAGGGATCCTGAAGCTCGACCAGCATCTTTTCAGCGTTGGTGATGAAATATGGCGACAGGTAACCCCGGTCAAACTGCATGCCTTCCACAACGTCGAGTTCGAAGTCGAGACCCTTGGCTTCTTCAACCGTGATGACGCCTTCTTTGCCAACGCGTTCCATGGCTTCAGCGATCTTTTCGCCGACCACGGTATCGCCGTTTGCGGAAATGATTCCGACTTGCGCGATTTCCTTGGTGCCCTTGACGGGGTTCGAACGCTTCACGAGATCAGCAACAACCGCTGTCACCGCGAGATCAATGCCGCGCTTAAGGTCCATTGGGTTCATGCCGGCTGCAACCGACTTCATGCCTTCGCGAATGATCGCCTGAGCAAGAACAGTTGCAGTCGTGGTGCCATCACCCGCGACGTCGTTGGTTTTCGAAGCGACTTCGCGAACCATCTGTGCGCCCATGTTTTCGAACTTGTCCTTGAGTTCGATTTCCTTAGCGACGGTGACGCCGTCCTTGGTGATGCGCGGTGCGCCAAAGCTCTTATCGAGCACAACGTGACGGCCTTTGGGGCCGAGTGTGACCTTCACCGCGTCAGCGAGAATGTCGACGCCGCGGAGAATGCGCTCACGCGCGTCGCGGCCAAATTTTACTTCTTTTGCAGCCATGGTGCTGTTCCTTCAAAAAAGCGCAGAAAACTGCGCACGTTCACACTGGATTCGGGTTATCCGATAATCCCGAGAATGTCTGATTCCTTCATGATCAACAGGTCTTCGTTGTTAAGCTTGACCTCTGTGCCCGACCATTTGCCGAACAGGATCTTGTCGCCCTTTTTGACGTCGAGCGGCGTGATCTTGCCATCTTCGGCCTTTGTGCCCGAACCAACGGAGACAACCTCACCCTCTTGGGGCTTTTCTTTTGCGGTATCGGGAATGATGATCCCGCCAGCCGTTTTTTCTTCGGCTTCAATGCGGCGAACGAGCACGCGGTCATGGAGTGGACGAAATGCCATGGTTTTTTCCTCTTGGCTGTTGAATTGTGGCATAGCACTCACCTAGGGCGAGTGCTAACGAAGCGCATATGGGTGCGCACTTGCGAAGCGTCAAGGGTGCGAGCTACGTCGGCACGAAAATTTTCGTGCCGTGCCGACCGCAAGAAGGGTGTAACTCTTTGCCTCTTGCTAACGAACCCTGAAGCGATGGAGCCAATTTTGACCGTGTTTGCGCGCTATGAAGCCTGACGACGCCTCGATTCGCGCGCTTATGACGCTCGCGCAAGGCGGCGATACGCAGGCCTATCGCACGGTTCTAACCCACTGCCAACGCTGGCTGTTGCGCTATTTCTCAGGGCGAATTGTGCCGTCGCAAGTTGACGATTTGGTGCAAGAAACTCTCGCGTCACTCCATACCAAGCGCGCAACCTATGACCCGGCGCGCCCATTTTTTCCTTGGCTTGCCGCAATTGCCCGCTACCGCTGGGTCGATCAGCTCCGCCGGACATACCGAGCAAAAGAAGAGGGCCTCGATGAAAGCCTGATCGGTGAAGATGAGGAAGAGACCGTGGCCGCGCGGCTAAGCCTTGAAAAGCTGCTTGCCCTCCTCCCGATCCGCCAGTCGTTCGTGATCCGGCTTGTTAAGATAGATGGCTTCACCATAGCGGAGGCCGCTGCGCAATCGGGCCAGTCTCAGCCGCTGGTGAAAGTAAATATCCATCGCGGCATGCGAAAGCTGGCCGCGCTCATCGAAAGTGACGGAACATGACGAGCATCGAGGAGTTGGTCGCTGACCTGCGGCCGATCAAGCGGGTCAAACCGCAACGCGGCGCGGCGCTGGTTATCGCGGCGGTGTCAAGCACGGTGGTTGGTGTTTGGATGACCGCCGGATTGCGCACAGATATTATGGCCGGAGCCCCGCACCCCATTGTGATGCTGCGCGGCGGCATGCTTTTGCTTTTGGGCTTTGCAACGCTCAGCGCCGTTCTTGCGTCTGCCCAGCCAAGGGTGGGACGGTCGAGCAATGGCTGGCGCTGGGCCCTTGCCGCAGCGCTTCTGTTTCCGCTGACCGCCGCGTATTTGTCGATCATCGATGGCAGCATTCCTGAGGCAGATTTGCACGCGCATAACGGGCCGTGGTGTCTCAAGATTAGCTGCGGAAGCGCCCTCTTGATCGGCGGTACTTTAACGGCTTGGCTGCGAACCGGAGCCCCAACGGCGATCAACCGATCAGCCTGGCTGGTTGGGCTCGCAGCCGGTAGCTTCGGCGCTTTTGCGTACAGTCTGCATTGCCCCTCAACGACGATCACTTACATCGGGATTTGGTATACCGCTGCTTTGGCACTTTGCGCGGTGCTTGGCCGTTTGATCGTTCCGCCGCTTATCCGTTGGTGACAAAAAGGACCGCCGCCCAGTCTTGAGGCGACGGTCCCTTGAGCGACCCAGGGGGGGTTAGCTTGGCGCTTGGCCGTTACATTTTGTCGTCATGCATTGGCATGTCATGGTTCATCATCGGCTGCGCCTTCATCAGTTTAGCGCACTTCTTGTCTTTCATCGCGGCGGCGGGAGCCATCGCTTTGCACGCCTTCATTTTCTTCATGTCTTTGGCCGACATTTTATGGTCCATCATGTGCTCACCGCCCGGCATGGCAAAACTTGGTGCGGTCAGACTGGCGGTGCAGGCGATTGCGAGAAATAGAGTGCGAAAATTTGACATTGAATTGCTCCTGATTTGGGGCCGCTCGGGGAATGAGCGGCACCCAAGACTTGGTTCGCTGGCTGTGTCCAAATGGTTACAGGCGCGCGACCAAGCCCAAAGCCTCTCGCCGCATCCACCGCCGGAGCAGCAGAGCGCTCGTCACGGCAAGGCCTGCTGCAAGGCCGATCCAGATGCCCTGCCCTTGAAGGGGGGTCCAAAAGCCGAGAGCCAACGCCGTGCCAAACCCCGCAACCCAAAAGCCGAATGCCGCGATCAGCATCGGCACGCGCGTATCTTGCAGGCCGCGTAATGCACCGCCCGTGACTGCTTGCGCCCCATCAAAAAGCTGAAACAGTGCGGCGACGAAAAGATATTGGACCGCGAGCGATACGACCTGCGCATTCTGGGGGGCGAGGGGATCGAGGTAGATGCCGATCAAAAGGCGCGGTGCGATCCAGATAGCGAGGGCCGTAACCAGCATGACGCCCGTGCCCAGCGCAATGCCAGCCCATCCCGCGCGCGCCACCGCATCGCGATGCCGACCGCCAAATGCCAAGCCCACCCGAATCGTTGTCGCCTGTGCAACGCCGAGCGGAATTTGGAAGGCCAGTGCTGCAATGTTGAGCGCGACCGCGTGTGCCGCCACTTCTGAAACGCCGATCAGCCCCATCAGCATCGCCGCCCCGCCAAAGAGTGCACCCTCCATCGTCCAAGCAAGCGCAATTGGCGCACCGAGCTGCACAATAGCGCCCATCCGTTGCCACTTTGGCTGCCACCAATAGCCAAACAGGCGGTAGCGCTTGAGACGGCGATCAAGGAAGAACACCAGCCCAAAAGCGAGCATCATCAGCGTCGCCGTAATCACACTGGCGAATGCTGCACCCTCAAGGCCCAGCGCGGGAAAGCCGCCATGGCCAAAAACAAGCAGCCAGTTTGTCGTCAAGCCGATGAGCAAACCAAGGCATGCAATCAACATCGCCCAGCGCGGGCACTCAAGCGCCGAAGCGGCCGTCCGCAGCGCACCAACGACGAGGCCGGGGATCAACGCAAACAGGAGGATTCGCAGAAAATCCCCGGCACGCGCCGCAACCTGCGGATCTTGCCCCGCCTGGATGAGCAGCCAATCGCCGTGCGCCAAAAGCACCAAAAACGGCAGGCTCGCAAGCACCGAAAGCCAAAGCGCCATGCGGACCGTGTAGCGCACTTCGCGCACCGCGTGCGTCCGCCGCCCGCGCTCCGCAGCAATCAACGGCGCGCTCGCCGTGACAAGCCCTAGGAGCGCCCATTGGATGACACTGATCAGGAAGACGCCCAGTGTGGCCGCCGCAAACTCGATCTTGCTCAGCCGCGCGACGAACATCACGTCAATCGCATAGACCGCCATCTGGAGCAGATTTGAGCCAACCATCGGCCACGCAAGCGCCAGCGTCGCGCGAAATTCTCCGTGCCATAACGCCCTTGCGGCGGTCTTTGCTGCTGTATCCATTGCCCTTGGCCTTAGGGGAAGAGGCCGATTGCACCAACACCAAACGCCTCGCACATCGTGGGGCTTGCACCTAAGGCCTAGTTGAGACCATGATCGCGTCATGAAGAATCGCATCGAATTTTTCTACGATCTGTCGAGCCCGTGGACCTACCTTGCCTTTACAAATTTATCGGGCGTCCTTGAGCGAACTGGGAGCAGCGCGGTACTACGGCCCATCCTCGTCGGCGGTGTGTTTAACGCGGTCAATCCCGCCGTTTACGCCGCGCGCGACCAAATTAACTCGCCCAAGATGAAGCATCTCTGGAAGACCTTGCCCGATTGGGCTGTGCTTGCGGGGGTTCATATCATCTTCCCTTCGCAGTGGCACCCGGCAAAGAGCGTGAACGCAATGCGCTTTTCGTGCGCACTTGCAGACGATATGCCCGCGCTCGCCCAATTCACCAAGGCGGCGTTTGAAAGCTATTTTGGTCGCGCTGAAAACCTTGATGATCCCGATGTTCTCGTCGCCCTTGCGCAGGCCGCTGGATTAGACGGTGAGGCCCTGCGTGCCGCCGCGCAAACCGATGCGGTCAAAGCCTTGCTCCGGGCCAATACGCAAGAGCTGATCACGCGTGGCGGCTACGGATCACCGACCATTTTTGTTGACAATACCACCCTGTATTTTGGCAATGACCAGCTGCCGCTGGTTGAGGCCGCCCTGATGAGGAAACCCAAATGAAAGACCGCGTTTCAATTACGATGATCGGCGATGGCATTGCCGACGTGCGCCTGATCCGCACGGACAAAATGAACGCACTTGACCCCGCGATGATGGCCGGGATTGCCGAAGCCATCAGCGTGCTCGAAGCGACCAAAGGCCTGCGCGTTGTCGTCCTTTCAGGCGAGGGACGGGCGTTTTGCGCGGGGCTCGATCTTTCAAGCCTCGGCAGCGGAAGCGGGACACAGGGCTCATCGGGAAGCGACCTTGCTTCGCGTAGCCACGGTGATGCCAACCTCCCTCAGCACATCGCCTGGGGTTGGCGGACCCTCCCCGTTCCAGTCATCGCCGCCGCGCACGGTGTGGCTTTTGGCGGCGGCTTTCAAATCCTTTCGGGTGCCGACATCAAGATTGCCCACCCTGCTACGCGCTGTGCGATCATGGAAATGAAATGGGGGCTGGTGCCCGATATGGCGGGCTTCCCCTTATGGCGCGGCCTCGTGCGCGATGATGTGCTGCGCGAGCTGACTTATACCAACCGCGAATTTAGCGGCGCAGAGGCCCACGCGCTCGGCTTTGTGACGCACATTGCTGATGATCCCCACGCCGAAGCAATGGCGCTCGCGGCGATCATCGCGGCCAAAAACCCGCACGCTATGCGCGGGGCCAAGCGGCTCTGCAATTTGACCGCCGACGCGACCGACGCCGCGCTGCTGCTTGCCGAAACCAATGAACAATTGCGCGTCATTCGTCAGCCCAATCAGATCGAAGCAGTGGCAGCCGAAATGCAAAAACGAAAGCCCACTTTCATCGATTAGAGTGGCTGGAAACAAGCCCTTGCGCGCAGGACCGCTCTTCCTGCACCGCTGCATGAAAGGCCAAGGGTCACGCTCGAAAGAGACGAAAGAGACGCGACTCTAGAGTAGAAAAAATAGCGTCTCTTTCGCGCAGAAGCGAAAAGCGCTGCCTTTTTTCCGGTGAGATTGAGACTGAGAAAGAGCCGAGGTGACAGAGCAAATCATTCCCTATTGCGCAAGGGTCGCGCCCGTTTTGCCTCGTCGTCAGTCAGATTGGCCGCCCGCGTTGCGCCGCCAATACACCCACCCCCAAAACAGGGCGCAGAACATCAACACGCCTGACATAAAGCGCCCATCTCCCGCTTCGAGGTAAAAGGCGCTGCCACTTGGCGCGCGGCGGATGCTTATCGTCTGGCCCACACGCGCCTGAAAACGGGCCGCATCCAAATTAGCGGTAGACCAAATGACAAAGGAAAACGGTAAATCGCCGGGGCGCATATCACCTGTTTCAAGAGCCTCGCCGGTGTGCAGATCAACCACCCGGTACCGCCAAGACGACACGCCTTTGCGGAATGCCGAAGGCTCTAACGTGGCGGAAACGATCCGCGCGGGCACCAATGGCCATTGGGAAACAGCGCGCACACGGGTCAGTTCATAGCCAGCAACAAACGGCATAAAAGCCGCAAACCCTGCCGCCGCCAGCAAGGCAAAGGTCCGCAAGGCTTCGCTCAGTCCGGCAATTTTGACCGAACCAGAGTGGCGTGCGGCCTGTGCGGCGCGCGGATCAAGCGGCGAATTCATGCCGCGTTCCTAGCAGTGGATCGTTAACAAAGGGCGCGTGACGAAAGGCGCTTGGGAGGGGGTGGGCAGGAAGATCACCCCATAGGCTTGGGTTGCCACAGCTCAATCTTGCGGCCTTCGGGGTCCATGATGTGGGCGAAACGGCCATTGGCTTCGGCCAAGACCGGCGCTAGCGGCACAACGCCCTGTTCGGCACAGCGCGCGAGGATACCGTCAAGATCATCGACCATGAGGTTGACCATAAAGGCGGCGTCTGACGGCGCAAAATAGTCACTATCGGCGGCGAAGGGCGCGAATACCGTCGCGGCACCAGGGTGCGCAGCGGCGGCTTCGGGCTGAAACACGATCCCGCCCCATTCTTCAAACGAAAGCCCCAACACGCGGCTATACCAATCGACGCATGCTGCGGGGTCCGCAGATTTGAAAAACAGACCGCCGATACCAAGGACCTTGGCCATGATTGCATTCCTTCCGCTCTTCATCGCGGCTGAAGCATGCCCACCTGCCCTGCCGATGTCTACACCCCATCAACGGGGAACGCCCCTAGGGACAGCGCGTGCTTGCCGTGGCCGTCAAAAGGTTTTTGTGGATGAAGCGAAAGCGGCGATTCACAAGCGCTCTTAAATCGT